>CAMAMB010000094.1 GCA_945836755.1 uncultured Bacteroidales bacterium | reverse complement strand
AGTTTTTGCGAACTTTGGGGAGGGCGTTTTTGTACCCAGCAGCGAGGAGGAAGCGGGCGGCGAAGCCCTGCGATAAAACCCGGCGCGGACGCGCTGGGCACAAGGGCGGAGGGCGAAGAAAGGCAGCGGCGAAGCGGCGGCGCGACCCTCGGCGAAGCCCAGCGCTAACGCGCAGGGCACAAGGGCGGAGGGCGAAGCAAAACGAGAAGAAGGCGGAGCAAAGGCGGCGGGCCTCACGCTGGGTCTACATCGAAGGAGATTTGCACGGATTTGTAACGGGCATCGGAGAGGAGGGCGGTGACGGATTGGCGGATGCGCTGACGCGTGGGGGTGATGCCGAGGGAGGGGTCTATCTTCAGCATTATCTTACGGATAAACAACAGCTTGACACGGGCGACGGCGGGTTTGTCGGGACCGAGGACGCGGTCGCCGAAATATTGGCGCAGACGGCTGCCGAGCTCTATGGCGGCGCTGTTGACGGTGCTGTCATCACGGTGCTTGAGGTATATATATATAAGCCGTGAGAACGGGGGATAACGGAACTGCCGGCGCTCTGCCATCAATGACTGGAAAAAGGCGGCATAGTCGCCTGCCACCACCTGCCGCACCACCGGAAGACCGGGACGGGTGGTTTGGAGGATGACGGTGCCTCGCCTACCCTTTCGGCCGGCACGCCCCGCCACCTGCGTCATCATCATATAGGCGTGCTCGTAGGCGCGGAAGTCGGGCTGGTTGAGCATGGTATCGGCGGAGAGGATGCCCACCACGCTGACGTTGTCGAAGTCAAGGCCTTTGGTGACCATCTGCGTGCCTATCAGGAGGTTGGTCTTGCCGAGGGAGAACTCGGCGATGATGCGTTCGTAGGCGTTGCGTGTATGGGTGGTGTCGAGGTCCATGCGCGCTATGCGTGCCGTGGGGAAGGTGTCGGCGATGATGTCTTCCACCTTTTCCGTCCCCGCGCCACGGTCGCGGAGGTCTTTGTTGCCGCAGTCGGGGCACGCCGCGGGCATGGGGTAGGTGTAGCCGCAGTAATGGCAGGTGAGCGCCGCCATCGTCTTGTGATATGTCAGCGACACGTCGCAGTTGGGACAACGGGGGGACCACCCGCACTGGTGGCACTCCACCACGGGGGAGAAGCCGCGGCGGTTCTGGAAGATGATGGCCTGCTCGCCATTCCGCAACGCCTCCGCAACGGCTTCCTTGAGACGCGGCGACAGCAGGCCGCGCATTATCTTACGGTGGCGGAGGTCCTTCACGTCAACGACCTCTATATGTGGCAGCAGCAGGTCTTTGTAACGCCGCGTGAGGGTGACGAGCTTGTATCTGCCACACATGGCGAGGTAATAGCTCTCCGCAGAGGGGGTGGCGGTGCCGAGCACCACCCTCGCCCCACTCCACCGCGCCATCATCAGTGCCACGGAGCGGGCGTGGTAGCGCGGCGAGGGGTCGTACTGCTTGAAGCTCGATTCGTGCTCCTCGTCGATGATGACAAGGCCGAGGCGTTGGTAAGGGAGGAAGACGGCGGAGCGAGCTCCGAGGATGACATCATAGGGGTGGTCGGAGAGTTGCTTCTGCCATATCTCCACTCGCTCCGCGTCGGAGTATTTGGAGTGATAGATGCCCAGCCTATCGCCGAAGACACGCCGCAGACGCTGTGTGATTTGCACGGTGAGGGCTATCTCGGGAAGGAGATACATCACCTGCTCGCCTCTGTCGATGGCTTCTTGGATGAGGTGGATATAGACCTCCGTCTTACCGGAGGAGGTGACGCCGTGAAGGAGGGTGATGTCCGCGCCGGCGGAAGTGATTTCGTCCTTGGCGCACTGCTGCGCCCCGGTGAGGGGTTTGATATTCTCGGGATGTGGCGCTCCGCCGCCGTTGAGACGCCCTACCTCCACATCGTAGAGGCGTAGCATCTTCTTGTCTAACAGTGCCTTCACGATGGCGGCATTGCAGTGGGAGGCGTTCATGAGCTCCTCCTTCGTCACCTCGCGCACCGCCACGGTGGACGACGCCACCGCCTCGTCCCAATGGGAGAGGGAGAGATAGGTGCGGAAGACGTCCTCCTGCTTCGTGGAGCGATGGAGCATGGCGAAGGCATTATGCAACGACTGCCGCGAGCGATAGGTGTCGGCGAGGGTGATATATGTCTCGGTGCGGGGACGGTAGCCTTCTTCTTTCTTCATGCCCTGCGGCAGTGCTGCCTTCAGGATATCGCCGAGGGGGGCCATGTAATAATCTGCCATCCACTGCCACAGGCGGTACTGCGCCTCCAACAGCACGGGCTGCCGGTCGAGGACGGTGAGGATGGGCTTCACCGTGATGCCGTCAGCAGGGGGCTCGTGATGCTTCCGCACCACGAGGGCGGTATGCGTCTTGGTGATGCCGAAAGGCACCTTGACCCTCACGAAAGGCATGACGGCGGCCTCCGCATCCTTCGGCACGGAGTAGGTGAAGAGCCCCTCGAGGGGCAGCGGTAGTATGACATCTACATAAATCATCGGGATGCAAAATTACAAAAACAATCCCGTCCGTGCAAATCGAAGCCCGAATTTCGGGAAATTATTTTGCCGTGTCAATTCTTTTCACTAACTTTGCCAGCAGAAAGGCGGC
>CAMAMB010000093.1 GCA_945836755.1 uncultured Bacteroidales bacterium | reverse complement strand
CGCCGTGATGAACGACTACCTCTTCTGGGGACACTCCTTGCAGTCAGCCCCCGACGACTACCCGTCCTCAATAGGCTCGCACCAGCTCGCTGCCATGACAAAGCGTGTATGGCGCGCCGTGGCTTACGCTGGCAACACCACGCCGACGGCATACCACCACAACGCCTACAAACAGGGCAACAAGGCGATGGGCACATACGTCTATAACACTGCCACCACAGCCGTGGACTTCACCTGTCAGGCAGACCGAGACGTGGCTTACGACGAGGGTACGCAGCCCGTGGGCACGGGCACGTGCTACTATCCGCCGTTCGGCGACATGGCAACCACATACAGCAGCTTCGTGCCCGGCGATGGCATCACGCGCAACCTCCTCGTTTACACCCCCGAAGGCACAGAGGCGGATAACGAGGCGTACGATGCGGTGGGGGCCGTGCTCGGATATAACGAGGATACCAACGAAGCCGCTATCAGAGGACACCACGTCACCGTGGCAAACGGCAACAACGAGGGTGCTACGCAATACCTGCACCTCGTGGAGCGCGCCACGGCGGCAGCGCCCAACAACGACTTCTGCGTGCCCATCGCCTTCACCGTCAGCGACCGCGCGTGGTACACACGCCAGCCTGCCGCCTACGCCGAGACCACCAACTCCGCGTGGGAAGGCATCTGCCTGCCATTCACCGCCAACAAGGTGGCGGCATCGCTCAACGGAGAGATAACCCACTTCTACGGCACGCCGACGGAGAAGCAGGAGAAGAACCCTGTGGAAAACATCTACACCCTGCACCATGAGTACAAGCTGCGTGGACTGCAAAAGGTGGCAACAGATAACGGCACTACCACGGCATCCTTCTTCCGCCCCGGACCGTTCAACAATGCAGACCAGACGGAAAGTAAGATGAATTACTCGTTCCAGACAGACTTCTTCGAAGATACCTACGGCAAGCGCGGCTACGACTTCACCGACCCGAGCAAGAGCTGGTACGCCAAGAGTAACGTACACATCTTCACCGACTACCTGCCACTGACGCGGGGCGTGCCTTACATCGTCAGCTTCCCCGGCAACCGTTACTACGAGTTCGACCTTTCAAGCGAGTTCTATAAGAAGAAAATAGGCAACGCCAGCCCGCAGACCGTTACCTTCAACGCCTACGGCCCGAATCGCGGTGATGTGCGCAACAATGCCGCGGAGATAAAGATATCCGTGGATGGTACGGTGAAAATGCAAACAGACGATGCGAATGCGACGTATGCCCATGTAGGCACCTTTATGGCGAAGAAAGGAGCGCAATACAGCATCAACGCCGGAGGCACGGCATTCGAGAACAGCGGTGCCACCGTGCTGCCGTTCCGCACATACATGACGGCAACGGCGGCGAGCGCATCAGCAAAGACCCGCGCCCTCGCCACCGACGATATTATATATATAGGTGGCGAGAAGGTGGACATACCGTCAGAGCCCCTTTACCCCGAAGACACGGAGACAGTCTCCGACAGCTATGTCAGGGTATATCCCGTGGGCAAGGGTAGGATAGCGGTGGAGAGCACCTACGCCCTCACCCTCTCCGTGCACACCTTGTCAGGACAGCTGTACCGCATCCTCGACGTGCGTCCCGGCACCACCGTTTACAGCGGCTTCCCCGCTGGCATTTACGTGGTGTGCAACAAGAAAGTAAGGGTGCAGTAGGCGATGAGTGAAGAGCTGTCACATATCCAGCCCAAGCAGCCCGTTTACATCGAAGGGGTAGGGTGGCGTAATCCAGTGGAGCACTGCATGACGCGGTGGCCTTATTGGAAGGATGCCCGTAAGCCTGGCACATACATGGTCACCCTCAACGTCAACGGCGGCAAGCACGCCCTCGGCACCCTCGCAGGCTCCACCTACGCCGTATATGAATGGATGAAGGCGCACCCCGAGGCGGTGGACGCCGCCAGCGCCGACGCCCTCTACTACCGCCACGCCCTTCTGGGCACCCGCGCCATGCCCTTCGTGCAAGGCCCGCCCGCCGTAGAAACGGCGGCGCACAAGGACGCCCCTCAGCCCTCCCCCTCGTGCGCCCCGCCCTCGTTCGGGCCGTCCTCGCCGTCCTCGTTTGGGGCGTCCTCGTGCGCCGGCGTTTCTACGCCGGGCGCTGTCGCCGCCCCGCCGTCCCCCTCGTTTGGGCCGTCCTCGTGCGCCGGCGTTTCTACGCCGGGCGCAGTTAGCGCAGTTGGCGCCGCCGCTTCGCCCTCCCCCTCGTGCGGGCCGTCCTCGTGCGCCGGCGTTTCTACGCCGGGCGCAGTTGGCGCTGTCGGCGCCGCCGCGCCGTCCTCCCGCCCTCGCACCCATTTCCCCCTCGAGGCGCTGAGGCAGGCGGATGCTCCGCATATCGTCCTTAGCCCTCTGGGCGAGAAGGTCAAGGCCTGCTGGGAGCGTATGCCGCAGGTGGAGCCAGGCATAGAGCTGGTGTGCTTAGCCATCATGCCCAACCACCTCCACGCCATCATCGCCGTAAGGAGAGAGCTGCCGCGCCCTATCGGCTCCGTGCTACGCTCCTTCATGGGCGTCACCTCGCATACCCTCCACCAGATGATTGCCGCGGGCAGCGTCTGCTGGCAGTCCTCAGAGGCTAAGCCCTCCCTGTGGTCCAAAGGCTATTGCGTCGGTGTATGCCAGACAGAGCAGAAGCTCCACACCCGCATCGGCTACGTCCTTGAGAACCCCTTCTTCGGCATCCTTGAGGGCG
>CAMAMB010000092.1 GCA_945836755.1 uncultured Bacteroidales bacterium | reverse complement strand
GTCCATGCATATACGCATACGAGAGTGACGAAGTTTTAGCGGACAACAATAATTTCTTTATGTATTTAACACCGTTCAGAACGTAGATGCCGGTGGGGAGAGAATCGTAGTCCTTCGCTTCGCAGATGTATGCACCCATGACGCTGTAGATGTGGTCGGTCTTGATCAGATGTCTGGATGTAGGAACACTGACGATCTCCGTAGAAGGGTCGGAGAGATAGGTCTCCTTTGCCACTCCGGCAGCGGTGCGGAGCGTTGCTGTCTTGCGCACATCGGCAGAAGAAGCCGCAAGTTCGAGGGTGACGTCAGCCGCCTCTACCTTATACTGGTGTGTGGCGGTGTCGAAGTACGAGAACTGCTCATACTTCACAGGCATGGTGATGGTCTTGCTCTCTCCGGCTTTCAGCTCTACGCGTTCGAAACCGATGAGTTTCTTGTTCTTCTTGCCGTTCTCGCCTGCGCCGTTCCAGTTGGCATAGAGCTGGACAACCTCCGCACCGTCACGGCTGCCGGTGTTCTTTATGGTTGCCGTGACGTTGGCAATGCCGCCGGTGCCGATGCTTGCAGGAGCAGCGAGGTCGCTGTATTCAAAGGTGGTGTATGACAGCCCGTAGCCGAACGGGAACTGTGGCGTCTGTGCCTGACGGCCGTGCTTGGCCTTGCCGTAGTACATATAGGTGTAGCCCCATGTGTCGATGTCGTAGAAGAGCATGCCGTGGTTGTCGCGTTTGAAAACCTGCGGCTCTCCCTGCTCGTCAGACCTGAGAGGGAGTTCGTCAATGCTGTTGTACCATGTAGAGGTGAGCTTGCCCGACGGGTTGACGGTGCCGAAGACGACATCGCAGATAGCCTGCCCCTGCGCCTGTCCGCCGTACCATGCCTCAATTATGGCGGGCACGTTGTCTTTTGCCCATTTGATGTCCATAGACGAGCCGGTCTCGAGTATGAGGACAGTGTTTTTGTTTGCCTCATAGAGAGCCTTGAGCATTGCCTCCTGGTTGCCTGGCATGGAAAGAATCCAGCGGTCGTGCCCCTCTGTACCTGTGTGGTGGTCGTCCGGCTTCTCGTAGTTTGTGCCTGTCAGGAAGATAACCACATCGGCACGCTTAGCAACGTCTGCGGCACGCTGTATCTGCTCGTCCGTGAAACGGTCGTTGACGCTCTGCGTAGGAGAGTAGAGGTAGAGTGGGCCTGTTGTCTCAAGGGCGGGGACAGGTTCCTCGACAGGTGTCGCTGGGTTGGAGAATGTGAACGACTTGTAGTTGCCGCAGTAGGAGTTTGTTCCGGAGAACTTGATGTAGAGGTCGTGCTTCCCCCTTACGACAGAGGGGTCGATGGCAGCCGTCACCGACTCCCATTTTGTCCAATTGCCGGTGTCCTTATTGCTGACGGTGAGGAACGGTTCGGCATCCTTCGAGTCAAGGCAGAAGCTCACCTGTCCCAAGCCTGAACTCTTAGAACCGCAGAGCATCTCGAAGTTGGTGCAGCCGTTCTCGCCGAACCATACATTCTCGTACTTGAAGATGTCGCCGGGGGCGGTGTTCTCAAGGTTGCCGGCACCCTTGTCGTTGCTCGATGCACCGCGTTTTGAGACTACAGCCTCGTCGAAAGGTACGGCAGGGATGTTGCAGCTCCGGGTCTCGTTCTTTGGTAGGGTGAAGTGCATAGCCTCGGCAAACGCCTCGAAGGGGGTGGTGGTGTGGGTAGGTGTGCCGGAATAGTCGCCGAGCATGATGGCATTGGCGTAAGGGCCTATGAGGGCAATCTTCTTGTCGGGAGTTATAGGAAGAAGCGGGGTTTGGGCAGAGCCCGCCGGAGAATTCTTCATGAGCACGATGCTCTCCCGCGCAGCCTTCAGCGCCATAGCCTGGTGTTCGGCTGTCTCAAGTGCGGGGACGCCGATGTTCCAAGGGCAGGCTTCCTTCTCAAACTCGCCAAGGGCGAAACGGGTCTCGAGCATCGGGATGAGTGCCTTGTCGATATCCTCCTCGGTGAGGTTGTCGTAGCCCTGAAGGTCTGTAGTGACAGCGTTTACGCCGGCGCGTTGATAAACGGAAGACCTGGACTTGAACTCGCAGTTGGTGTTGCAGCCGGCCTTGATGGCGAGGGCGGTAGAGCGTGCCTCCATGAGTTGCTCCTGGGCGGTGGAGTTGGCGTATGGAGCGTGTATGGTGGCAAAGGCAGTGCCGTCATCTATGGTGCCTGCCGTGTAGTTGCCGAAGTAGAGATGCTTCGTGGCGCGGTGTATGCAGGCGACAGCAGCGCAGTCGGAGGTGACGTAGCCGTCAAATCCCCACTCGTTGCGGAGGATGTCGGTGAGCAGCATCTTGTTGGCGGGCATTGGCAGACCGCCCTTGCCGTCAACGTATCCCGCTCCGGAAGGATGTTTCTCCGTAGGGTCTGTCGAGAAAGCGTTGTAGGCTGCCATCAGCGACTTTACGCCGGCATCCCGCACACACGCCTCAAAGGCAGGGAGGTAATACTCGCGCATGTTCTTCTCGTTGACGAAAGATGTCGTTGACTGCCGTCCCTGCTCGTAGTTGTTGGCTGCGAAGTGCTTGGCGCACGCCACGAGCTTGAGATATGGCGTCTCTCGCGTGCCGTCGAAGTTGGCTCCCTGAAAAGCACGGATGAAAGGCACGGCGAGTTCGCCGGCAAGGTATGGGTCCTCGCCGTAGTTCTCCTCCTCACGCCCCCAGCGTGGGTCGCGTGACATATTGATGGTGGGTGACCAGTAGTTGAGACCTTTGTTCTGGTCGAGGTAGTAGCGGCGCGCTTCGTCAGAGATTACGCTGGCGCAGTCGTAGATGAGCTGGCGGTCCCAGGTGGATGACATACCCTTCGACTCGGGGAAACTGGTGGCAGGACCCGAGCGTGCCACTCCGTGGATGGCCTCGTTCCAGTACTGGTAGGAAGGGAGGATGGTGACACCGTCGCGGCTGATGGGTTCGGAAACCATGTTGCCGAGTTGGTCCACCTTCTCGCGCATCGTCAGTTCGTTGCAGAGTAGCACTGCACGTTCATGGAAAGACTTTGAGGTGTCGAGCCA
>CAMAMB010000091.1 GCA_945836755.1 uncultured Bacteroidales bacterium | reverse complement strand
TGCACCGGTTTAAAACAGTAATATATACAAATTAAGAAAAAAAAATCAAACAATGCTTGTCAGCAAGGACAACCGGCACAGATGGTTGCGCCCTGCCAGCGTTATGAAGAACCTGCATCAACCGAAAGGCTTTCCTGTCGGCCCAAAGGCCGACAGGCAGCCACTGACCAATGAGAAATAGACATCGTGAGAACCTTAAGTAACAAAACAGCCGGATGGGGGGGGTAAAAATCACACGTCTGATTTTGCTCTGCCTGATGGTATGGCTCAGCCTCTGGCCAGGAAGAGCTGTCGTGCCCGACAGCATCGGACAGTATCGTCCGCTGCCGGACTATCCTTTTGTGTTCGTGTCTGAACGTCCCGACGCACTGCCGCCGCAACTCCCCGACTCGCTCTTCAATGCCGTGGCCGAAGGCTTCCGCTTCGAGGTGAACCGCACCGACATCCGTCCCGACGACCCCTTCCTGCAACGCTACACCCGCCACATCGCCCCCTTGCTCGCCCGCCAGGGCATGCAGCTCCGGCAGGTGGACGTGCGCGGCACCGCCTCGCCCGAAGGATCCTATGAGAACAACCGGCGGTTGGGCAGGGAACGCACCCGCCGCCTCGCCGACTTCCTCGCCGAGCGCCTCGACCAGCCCGCCCACTCCTACGCCACCCGCACCCGGAGCGTCACCGAGGACTATACCCACCTCGTGGCCCTGATGCGGGCCAACAACGACCCCGATGCCGAGCGCGTGGCCCGCCTGTGGGAGGACTGCGGTGAGGACGAGCAGCTGTGCAAGCAACGCCTGCGCCTGCTGGACGGAGGCCGCCTGTGGCAACGCCTCACCGGCGAGTACTTCCCCCGCCTGCGCCGCGCCCGTGTGGTCATCTGGTGCTCGCGCCGCCCCGACTTCGTGCCGCAAGACCTGCCGCCCGTGGCCGCCACAGCCACCGCCCTGCCCCTGCCTCCGGCACCCGCCCTCCCCACCACCTGCGTGCTGCCCGTACCGCCCGTCCGGGCCGGCCCTGCCGGCACCCCCGCCGCACGCCAACGCCTGCTGGCCGTGCGCACCAACCTGCTGCTCGACGCTTTCTACCTGCCGCAATTCGGCTGGGCTCCCTCTGCCAACGTGCAGGTGGAGTACTTCCCCCGCCGCGGCCACTATACGTATAACGCTTCCTTCACCTTCAGCAACCACCGCCACTGGCAGACGTGCGAGTTCTTCCAGGTGCGCGACCTGCGCCTCAGCCTGCGCCGCTACTTCAAGGGCGGCGCTCGGTTCCGCGGCGCCTACCTCGATGCCTACGCCCAAGGGGCCGTGTACGGCATCGGCCTGAGTCCCACCAAGGGCTGGCAGGGCGAGGGCGGAGGCGGCGGACTCGGCGCGGGCTACACCTTCCGCCTCAACCGCAAAGGCTCCCTGCGCCTGGAGTGCTCCGTACAGGCAGGCGCCTTCTACACCGTCTATGACCCCTACGTGTATGGCGACCCCACCAACGGCCTGCACGACGGCTATTACTACTACAAGTACACCGGCCAGTGGGAGACCTTCCGCAAACGCCGCTACCACAAGCTCTGGTTAGGCCCCACCGAAGTGGGCCTGCACCTCACCTACGACCTGCTCTACCACCGCACGGCCGCCCCCCGGAAAGGAGGTGGCCTATGAGACCCTGGCTCCTCTACCTGCTCGTGCTCTGCCTGCCGGCCTCGTGCATCGAGCCGCCCCTGCACTTGGCTTCGGCCGAGGCGCTGGACCCCGACCTGCCGGTGGTGAACACCGAGCTGGAAGTGCAGTGGGACCTGCGTGTGGACTGGAACACCGAGTGGCACTACGGCTGGACCGCCGACGACGAGAGCCGCTGGGGCCCCGTGGCCTACCCCGAACCCACGGGCTTCGAGGTGCGCCGCTACTACCTGGGCGACGACCCCCATACGCCGGTGGCCCGCGCGGCGGTGGACGGCTTCCACGTGCAGGGCACCCACTTCCGCCGCAACTACCGCTACGGCTACTACCACCTCCTGGTGTGGAGCGACATCGACTCGCCCGACGGCACCCAGGTGCTCATTGTCGACGATGCCAAGGCCGACTCGGTCTATGCCACCACCACCGTAACGCGCGGCCTGCTGCGGGCCGACGAGGAACGCACGGTGACGGCCCTCTACAACCAGCCCGAGGTGTTCTACGCCTCGTGGGTGGACCAGGTCTACATCTCGCGCGACGAGAAGGACTATGACTATTACGACGAAGACAACCGCCTCT
Source organism: uncultured Bacteroidales bacterium (assembly GCA_945836755.1). Taxonomy (GTDB): domain Bacteria; phylum Bacteroidota; class Bacteroidia; order Bacteroidales; family Bacteroidaceae; genus Alloprevotella. The sequence goes on along the minus strand of CAMAMB010000091.1, from coordinate 877 downwards.
GGGTGAAGCACATCAAGGCCAACCTCACCCCGCGCGTGTACATCTACTTGGTGCAGGCGTTGCTCCACCACAACGACGGGCGCATCGTGGGCGTCTCGGGCGACGCCGCCGTGTCGGCCTTGGCCAACAGCACCAACGTGCGCACCGGCCACACGGGCAACACGCCCTGCATGGTCTACTACGGCGCGGGCTACCGGGCGGATGTGAAGCTCCCCTCGGGCGAGCAGGTGGACGTGGCGGGCGGCAAGCTCACCACCTTCGGCCTCTGCGACCAGCCCCCCTACGCCGCCGGCCGCGACACGCACTACACGGGCAGCCGGGGCGACCTGAACAACTACGTCTACCTCACCCTGCGTTTCCGCAACGGCACGGAGAAGACGGTGACGGCCTCCGTCACCGAGCAGTGCCAGGCGCAGTGCTACGGCGGTGTGCTGACGGTGCACTTCGACTGCCGGGAGATAGAGATGCCGCCCGACGGGTCGGGCGGACCGGGCAACCTCTTCGTCCCCACCGTAGAGGACTACGAGAACGTGGATTACGAAATACCGATGTAAAGAACAACAATAACTTATATTAATTCTCTAATTTTTATGAACATGAAAAAGTATTTATTGCTTTCGGCAGTTGCCTGCACACTGGCAGGTTGCTCCAACGATTTCAATCCTGCGGATGTGGTAGTGGACAAAGGCTCCAACACCGAGACCAAAGAAGCCCCCATCGGGTTCTCGGCTTCCAACTCCAACATGTTGCGTGCAACAACTGCTCTGGAGCAAAGCCACTACAATTTTGGGGTGTTTGCGTATAAAAACACGGATGCTACCAATCCAATTATGGCGGATTACTTGGTGGGGTATATGGACGAAAACCAAAAGAAAGG
>CAMAMB010000090.1 GCA_945836755.1 uncultured Bacteroidales bacterium | reverse complement strand
GATGTACATGTAGTTTTTCCTGGATGTACATGTAGTTTTAACGGGATGTACATGTAGTGCTAACGGGCTGCACGTGCGGCCTCGCCACTTCGCCGCCTCGTGGAGCCCGGCCAGCAGCTTACCTACGCCTCGCGCGCACGCCCGCGTAGGTATATATAGGAGTAGGCGGCCTCAGTCTGAGGCCGAAGTGGCGGCAATGGGCGACACCGCGGGCGCACTGAATAAAATAACTGAAAAAATGCCCCCACGCTTTAAACCTTTTATCCCCGTCGCCGTCAAAGAGTGTAGTTGCCCCCCTAAACAGGGCCTCAACCCCGTCTTTCACCTCCTACGTTTCATCACCCCCTTATGAAGATTTCACTCCAGCATCATGTTCAGCGCCTCCTTCGCAGCCTGACTCCCGCTCGTCGCCTGACGCAGCGCGGAGTGGCATGTGCGCTCCTTCTCGTTGCAGCCTCCGTGCAGGTGGCCCTCGCTCAGCGTTACGTCATCACCGGCAAGGCCCAAGAAGAGAAGACCAAAGCCCCCGTAGAGTTTGCCTCGGTGGCCCTGTTGAGAGCCGACAGCACCGGCGTCAGCGCCACCAATACCGACGAAGCGGGTAGCTTCCGCCTGCAGGCTAAGGAGGCAGGCAGCTACATAGTGCGCCTCTCCTACATAGGCATCGGCACAGTGACACGCAACGTGGAACTGACGGCCGAAACCGACTCCGTCGACCTCGGCACCATCGCCATGAAGAGCAGCGACAACCAGCTGCGCTCGGCCACCGTCATGGCCGTGGCCTCGAAAGTAGAGCAGAAAGACGACACCACCATGTTCAACGCCGGCGCTTACCGCGTGCCCGAGGGTTCCACCCTTGAGAGCCTCGTCAAGCAGCTGCCCGGAGTAGAGGTGGGCGACGACGGCTCCATCAAGTGGAACGGCAAGACCGTCACAGAGTTCCTCATCAACGGTAAAGACTTCTTCAAGGGCGACACACAGACCGCCATGAAAAATCTGCCCACCGAGCTCGTCAGCAAGATCAAGGCCTACGACAAGCGGAGCGACTACGCCGAGCAGACAGGCATAGACGACGGCGAGGAGACCACTGTGCTCGACATCACCACTAAGCGCGAACTCAACGAGTCGTGGGTGACCAACGTCGACCTGGGCTACGGCAGCAAAGACCGCTACTCGGGCCGCCTCTTCGCCACCCGCTTCACCGACCGCACCCGTGTCAGCGTGTTCGGCTCGGCCAACAACACCAACGACCAAGGCTTCGGCGGCCCACGCGGCTTCGGACGCAACAACAACGGACAGACCACCTCGAAAAGCGCAGGCCTCGACTTCAGCTGGGAAAACGGCAAGACCAAGACCGAAGGCGGACGCTTGGAGCTCGGCGGCAACGTGCGCTACAACTATACGGGCACAGACCTCGTGTCACGCTCCAACTCCGAAACCTTCCTCACCGCAGGCTCCAAAAGCTCGTTTGCCAACAGCCGCAACGTCAGCGGCAGCTCCTCGCAAAGCGTCAACTCGGCCTTCCGCCTACAGTGGAACCCCGACAGCATGACCACCATCACCTTCAGACCCTCTTACTCCTACTCCAAAAGCAAGAACGACGGCTACTCCGCCTCGGCCACCTTCAACGACGACCCTGCCAGCCTGGGCTACTATAGTCCGCTCGACAGCATCTTCGCAGCCAACGCCCGCGAACGCCATCCCGAACTCTACGCCATGATGGTCAACACCAACGAACGATACTCCCTCGGCGAAAGCAGCAGCCACAAAGTCAACGCTATGCTCAATGTGGTCAGAAAGCTAAACTCCAACGGACGCAACGTCTCGCTCAGAGCCATGGCCGGATGGGGCAAGAGCGAGTCGATATCCTTCTCACAGTCGACCATCAGCTACGCACCGACTACACAAAACCCCGACGGCTCCACTTCCTTCCTCAACCAGTACAGCAGCACCCCGGGCAAAAACTGGAATTACAGCGCCCGCGTGGGCTACGTAGAGCCCCTCGGCAATAAATGGTACGCCGAAGTGCGCTACCAGTATAGCTACAAGTACAACCAGTCAGACCGCTCACGCTACAACCTCGAAGAGTTCGGCAGCGACGAGTTCGCCACCAACTACCCCGACCTGCTGGCCACCTATCCCGACCTCACCCGCTTCGGCAATGCCGCCAGTCCCTACGCCATAGGCACCCTGCCCAGCCCCGATAATCTGCTCTCGTATGTGCGCGACTTGAACAACTCACAGTACGCCACCTACAAATACTACGACCACACGGCCACAGCCGGCATACGCTACAACTCCGAAGCCATTCGCTTCAACGCCGGCGTAGACTTCAACCCCGAAAAGACGAAAATGCGCTACAACCGCCCGGGACAGAACATCGACACCCTCATCACCCGCAAAGTCTTCATGGTGTCGCCCCAGGTGCGCTTCCGCTACCGCTTCTCCAAGACCAGCAACCTCGACATACGCTACCGAGGCCGCTCGTCGCAGCCTTCAATGACCGACCTGCTCGCCGTAGTAGACGACTCCAACCCGCTGAATATCTCCATGGGTAACCCGGGCCTTAAACCCTCGTGGGGAAACACCCTCTTCATCCACTACAACAACTACGTGCCCTCCGCACAGCGCAACGTCATGGTCGGCATGCACGCCACACAGACCATCAACAGCGTGTCGAACCGCATGGTGTACGACGAAACCACCGGCGTGCGCTACGTACGGCCCGAAAACATCAACGGCAACTGGAGCGCCCGAGGCATGTTCATGATAAGCTCCGCCCTCGGAGCCAAAAAGCTCTTCAACATCAACAACTTCTTCGGCCTCAACTACTCCAACGACGTGGGCTACGTGAGCCGCTACAGCAGCAATGCCCCGGCCGCCTCGACCGCCACACTCATGGCCCGCGAAACCACCGAGCAGCCCGCAGCCGGAGCGACGCCCTACGACTACTACAGCAAGATATTCGCCACTGCCGCCTCACAGAAGAACACCACACGCACCATAGGCTTCGACGAAAACCTCAACCTCTCCTATCGCGCTACATGGTTCGACGTCGGCGTGCTGGGCAGGCTACGATACGAGCACGCCCGCGCCACCGTGCAGGAAAACGCCAACATGGACACGTGGAACTTTGCCTACGGCCTCAGCTCCAACATCAATACCCCCTGGGGCATGAGCCTCTCCACTGACATACGCATGACCTCACGCCGAGGCTACGCCGACCAAAGCATGAATACCAACGAGCTGCTGTGGAACGCCCAGCTCTCACAGTCGTTCCTGCGCAACAAGGCCCTCACCCTCAGCGTACAGTTCTACGACATCCTCCACAAGCAGAGCAACGTCAGCCGCACACTTACATCCACCCAGCGCACCGACACATGGAGCAACGCCATCAACTCATACTTCATGGTACACCTCATCTACAAGCTCAACATCTTTAACGGCACGAGCAAGAAGGGCGAAAGCAACGACGGCGAACGCATGGGCCCGCCCAACATGCAGGGACCCGGCGGAATGCCTTTCCGCCCCATGGGACCACCGATGGGCGGCGGCATGGGCGGCGGCAGACGCTTCTAAACCAGCCCTACATGCCCCGGGCTGAAGGCTGCAAGGCGCTGAGCAATTACCGCAAGGCATTGAGCGATTACCACATGCCCCGGGCTGAAGGCTGCAAGGCGCTGAGCAATTACCGCAAGGCATTGAGCGATTACCACATGCCCTGGGCTGAAGGCTACAAGGTGCTGAGCAATTACCGCAAGGCATTGAGTGATTACCACATGTCCCGGGCTGAAGGCTGCAAGGCGCTGAGCAATTACCGCAAGGCATTGAGCGATTA
>CAMAMB010000089.1 GCA_945836755.1 uncultured Bacteroidales bacterium | reverse complement strand
AACAAGGGCGACGTCATCGCCTACATAGAGCGCGACAACAAGGAATGAACTACCAGGCTCTGATAGAGAAATATTATCCCGAGGACGATGCCCTGCGGCAGCTCCTCATCACTCATAGTCAATCTGTAGCGCAATTTGCGCTACAGATTGTTTCGTTACATCCCGAGCTCGGCATCGACCGCCAGTTCGTCCTTGAAGCAGCCATGCTCCACGATATAGGCATCCGCCTCTGCGATGCTCCCGGCATCCACTGCCACGGCACCGAGCCCTACATCCGCCACGGACGCATAGGGGCCGAGTGGTTGCGCGCCGAGGGCTTCCCCCGCCATGCAAGGGTATGCGAGCGGCACACGGGAGCAGGCATCACATGCAGGCAAATAGTGGAGCGCGACCTCCCCCTGCCCCACGAGGATTTCCTCCCCGAGACCATCGAGGAACAACTCATCTGCTACGCCGACAAATTCTTCAGCAAGTCGCACCCAGAGAGGCAAAAGACCGCCGAGCAAGCCATCAAAAGCCTTCGCAAATTCGGTGACGACGGCGTGACGCGCTTCATGCAGTGGCAAAGGATGTTCGGAGAGGAGAAGGAGATAAGATAGATAAGATAGATAAGATAGAGGAGATAGACCTCAGACCTCAGTCCTTAGACCTTCGACCTCAGTCCTCAGACCTTAGACCTTCTTCTGAAACTAAAATATACTAATATTAACGACTATGGATATAGTAGAAAGATTTATAAACTACACACGGTTCGACACACAGTCGAGCGAAGAATCAGACCAGGTGCCCAGCACCGCCAAGCAACTTGTTTTCGCACAATATCTCAGGGACGAGCTGCAGCGCGAGGGCTTCTCAGACGTCGAGATGGATGACAAGGGCTATATATATGCCACGTTGAAGTCCAACTCTACGAAGAAGCTCCCCACGATAGGCTTCATCTCACACTATGACACCAGTCCCGACTGCAGCGGCAAGGATGTCAACGCGCATATCGTGAAGGCATACCAGGGTGGCGACATAGAGCTCTCTCCCGGCATCGTCACCTCTCCTTCGAAGTTCCCGGAACTCAACGCCCATATCGGCGAGGACCTCATCGTCACCGACGGACACACGCTGCTCGGAGCCGACGATAAGGCTGGCATAGCGGAGATTGTCGATGCCATGTGCTACCTGCGCGACCACAACGAGATAGAGCATGGCGACATACGCATGGGCTTCAACCCCGACGAGGAGATAGGCATGGGAGCCCACCACTTCGATGTGGCAAAGTTCGGATGCCAGTGGGCATACACCATTGACGGTGGCGACCTTGGCGACCTGGAGTACGAGAACTTCAATGCCGCTGGGGCAAAGGTTCTCATCAAGGGTGTCAGCGTGCATACCGGCTACGCCAAGGGCAAGATGCTCAACGCCAGCCGCCTGGCCTGCGAGTTCAACTCCCATATCCCCGACACCGACATCCCGGAGACCACCGAGGGCTACGAGGGCTTCTACCATCTGCTCTCCATGGAGACACGCACCGAGGAGGCCAAGATGAGCTATATCATACGCGACCACGACCGACGCCGCTTCGAGGAGCGCAAGCGCTTCTTTACCGACATCGCTACCCGGATGAACGCAAAATACGGCGAGGGTACGGTCAGCGTGACCCTCAACGACCAATACTATAACATGAAGGAGAAGATAGACGACAACATGCACGTCATCGACATCGTGCTCAAGGCAATGGAGCAGACCGGTGTGAGGCCTAAGGTGGAGCCCATACGCGGCGGCACCGACGGCGCGCAGCTAAGCTTCATGGGCCTTCCCTGCCCCAACATCTTCGCTGGGGGCGTCAACTTCCATGGTCCCCACGAATTTGTGAGCGTGCAGGTCATGGAGAAGGCCTCCGCCGTCATTGTGAAGATATGCGAGATAACGGGTAAATTCAACGATTAAGCCACCACCGCCACTCCCATACCATGTCCCATATCCCTGCCCTCATACAAGACCTGGCTCTGATACTCGTCGTGGCAGGTCTTGTCACGCTGCTGTTCAAGAAGCTGCGCCAGCCCATAGTGCTTGGATATATCGTCGCCGGCTTCCTCGTCAGCCCCCATATGCCATATATCATGTCAGTGGTCGACAAGGCCGACATACAGACATGGGCAGACATCGGCGTGCTCTTCCTTCTCTTCGCCCTCGGCCTCGACTTCTCGTTCAAGAAGATACTCCGCATGGGGCTTGCCCCAATAGTGGCAACACTCACTATCATCTTCTGCATGATGGCTACAGGCACCGCCGTGGGCAGTCTCTTCGGCTGGAGCCGCATGGACTGCCTGTTCCTTGCCGGAATGCTCGCCATGTCATCGACCACCATCATCTACAAGGCCTTCGATGACCTTGGCATGCGCCAACAGCGCTTTGCCGGGCTCGTAATGAGCGTCCTCATCCTTGAGGATGTCCTCGCCATTGTCATGATGGTGATGCTCTCCACCATAGCGGGCGGCGCCAGTCCCGACGGCGGCATGATGCTTGGGAGCATTGTCAAGATAGTGTTCTTCCTCGTGCTATGGTTTGTCGTGGGCATATTCCTCATACCACCATTCCTGCGCCGTACCCGCCGTCTGATGAACGGCGAGACGATGGTAGTGGTGGCGCTTGGGCTGTGCTGCGCCATGGCCGTTATCTCCGCCACCGTTGGCTTCAGCCCCGCCTTCGGTGCCTTCGTCATGGGTAGCATCCTCGCCGAGACTGTCGAGGCCGACAAGATAGCGCGTGTCGTAGACCCTGTCAAGAACCTCTTCGGCGCCGTCTTCTTCGTCTCCGTGGGCATGCTCGTCGACCCTCATGTCCTTGTCTCCTACGCACTCCCCATCATGGTGCTCGTCGTGGCCATCATCCTCGGGCAGGCACTCTTCGGCACCATGGGGTTCATGCTTAGCGGCCAGCCGCTGAAGACCGCCATGCAGTGCGGCTTCTCCATGGCGCAGATTGGCGAGTTCGCCTTCATCATAGCCTCGCTCGGCCTCACCCTGGGCGTTATCTCCGATTTTCTCTACCCCGTTGTCGTGGCAGTCTCCGTCATCACCACTTTCCTCACGCCCTATATGATGAAGGCCGCCCTGCCGGCCTACACACATGTCGAGCGGCGGCTGCCTCGCCGATGGATGCGCAGGCTCAACCACCTTGGCACCATGCATCATGCCACCCGCGCCGAGGCCGGCCACTGGCGCACGCTCCTGCGTGCCATGGCGTGGAACGTCACTGTCTACTCCATACTCTCGGCGGCTGTCACAGCAGTCATGCTGACCACCTTCCTGCCATTCATGCGCCGGCTACTGCCCGGATGGGAACTGCACTGGTGGGCCAACGGCATCACGGGGGTGCTCACCGTAGCGCTCATCTCGCCCTTCCTGCGCTCCATGGTAATGAAGAAGAACCATAGCGAGGAGTTCAAGGCACTGTGGACAGAGAGCCGTCTCAACCGTCTTCCCCTCACTTTCACCGTCCTGGCACGTGTCGCCGTGGCGGCAAGCTTCGTCTTCTACATCTGCAACTACCTCACTCGCTTCCAGAACGCGCTTATCATCACCCTCAGCCTCGTCGCCATACTCCTCATGGCACTGTCACGACGGCTCAAGCACCGCAGCATAAGGCTCGAGAGACTCTTCGTGCAGAACCTGCGCTCGCGAGACATCGAGGCACAGGTCAGCGGCCGCCGCCGCCCACTCTTCGAGGGACATCTCCTCGACCGCGACATACACATCTCCGACTTCGATATACCAACCGACTCGCTGTGGGCAGGCAAGACGCTCCGCGAACTGGCTCTCGGCACTCGCTTCGGAGTACACGTGAGCAGCATCCTGCGTGGCTCCCATCGCATAAATATCCCAGACGGCAACATGATGCTCTTCGTGGGGGACCGCCTGCAGGCCATCGGTAACGACTCGCAGCTCAACGCCATGAACACAGCCATGCAGAACGAGCTGATACCCGAGGATGACGAGGTGGAACGCAGGGAGATGCGGCTTCAGCGCATCGTAGTATCTGCCAACAGCCCTCTTGTCGGCAAGACCGTCAGGGATGCCGCCATACGCCAACGCTTCAGCTGTATGGTGGTGGGAGTGGAGGAAGGACAGAAAAACCTCACCATGATAAGCTCCTCACGCAAATTCCGCGAAGGCGACATCGTGTGGATAGTGGGCGAAGAACAGAACGTGG
>CAMAMB010000088.1 GCA_945836755.1 uncultured Bacteroidales bacterium | reverse complement strand
AACACTGCAGATTCTGGTCCTGCCTTTCCTGGTTCGAGTCCGGGTACCCCAACTTCCGCTACTTCCTCAGAGGATGCGTCGACGACGTGTCCTCTTCTTTTTTGTCGCGCCGGGCGGTGTGGCAGTCAGTGCATCCCTTCGATCCACCGGGGCATCCCTTCGATCCACCGGGGCATCCCTCCAAGCCACCGGCAACTCCCTCCGAGCTACCGGGGCATCCCTTCGAGCTACCGGGGCATCCCTTCGCGCAGTCAGTGCATCCCTTCGCGCAGCCGGTCCATGCCTTCAGCCTCTCAGGGCGTCCACGTCCACGGCGCGTCGCTTCCTTTTCCAAGCCGGCGGGAGGCATATCGCGCTGCTTTTTTATAACTTTGCAGTCATGAAGAAGCTTGTCGCCCTCTTCCTGCTGCTTGTGGCCGTAGGCGCCGTGGCATGGCTTTATGCCGTCGACCCTTCGCGTGCCGCTGTCATGCCTCAGTGCCCCTTCCGCCTGCTCACGGGGTGGGATTGCCCCGGTTGCGGCTTTTTGCGGGCCACACATGCCTTGCTTCACGGCCGTCCCGCTGAGGCCTGGGCCTATAATCCCTTCCTTGTGGTCTCTCTGCCTTATCTGCTCCTGCTTTTGGCCACGGAGTACGTATGGCGCGGGCCGCGCAGACAGCAATGGCGCCGGGTGCTCGAGGGCCGCCCTGTTGTGTGGGGATATTTGGCGGCCGCTGTGCTATGGACCCTGTGGCGCAATCTACCCTTCTACCATTCCGCCGTCGGCGTGTAGTCGTGTGTCGGCCCCATCTACTCAACTCTATACCTATCATACTTTTATGGAAGAACTTTACGAAAATCAGGAGACAGTTTCTACTCTTCACGACCAGCCGTATCAGCCCCTCTGCCCCGATTCGTGGTTAGTCTGGGCTGTGCTCAGCACCGTCTGCTGCTGCACCCCCATAGGCCTTGTGGCCATTTACCACGCCGCCCGCGTCAATTCCTACTACGAGGGAGGGCTCTACGAGCAGGCCGAACGTTCTGCGTCGTCAGCCCGCAAGTGGACCATCATCACTTTCGTAGTGGGCGCCGTCATTCAGTCCAGTTACCTTGGCGTGGTCCTGTCTGGCGGTCTCAAGGACCTGCTTTAACTGCTGAGGGCCTGCTTTCCCCCCTGCGTGCCGTGCAGTTTCCTGCTCTCGAAGGGTAGGGGCATGGAGTCTGTGCGCCTTGCGGCCTTCTCTCCATCCTATTGTCTCAGCTCATCCATCCAGCTCATGTCACCTTACATAGTGCCCGTCATCCTGGCGGGCTATTTTTTCATCCTTCTGCTGCTTTCGCGTTTCACGTCCCGCCGTGCGGCCGGCAACGATGCGTTTTTCCGTGCCGGCCGGCGCTCTCCCTGGCCTTTGGTGGCCTTCGGCATGATAGGCGCCAGCATTAGCGGCGTCACCTTCATCAGTGTGCCGGGCTGGGCAGGCACGAGCGGCATGACTTACCTGCAGATGTGCATGGGCTTCATAGTTGGCTACGCGGCTGTGGCCTTTGTGCTACTGCCCGTCTACTATCGGCTGCGTCTCACGAGCATCTACACCCTGCTGCGTCTGCGTCTCGGGTCCTCCGCCCACCTTTCGGGCAGCACCTTCTTCGTAGTGAGCAAGTTGCTGGGAGCGGCTGCGCGCCTCTTCGTCGTATGCCATGTGCTCGACATCTTCCTTACGCTGCCGCTGCTGCGCCTTGTCAGTCCGTCGGCCTGCTCCGGGCTCTTCAGCTACAGCCTCACCGTCTGCCTGGTGCTCCTGCTGATATGGCTGTACACCCGTCGCAGCGGCATCCGGACCATTGTGCGCACCGACGCCCTGCAGACCCTCTGCCTCTTGATGGCTGCCGTGGGCATGCTCGTGGCTGCCATGCAGCGCATGGGGCTCGACGTGGCTTCTACGTGGCAGTTGGTGACGCAGAGCCCCATGAGCAGGGTGTGGGAGTGGGATGCCGCCAGTCCTGCCGCCTTCTGGCGACAATTTGTGAGCGGCGCCTTCATTGTGGTGGTCATGACAGGGCTCGATCAAGACATGATGCAAAAAAATCTCACCTGCTCCACCCTGCGTGCGGCGCAGAAAGACATGCTGAGCTACGGCCTCTGTTTCCTGCCCGTCAATGCCCTGTTTCTCGGGCTGGGTGTGGTGCTCTACACCTTCTGTGCCCGCCAGGGACTGACGCCTCCGGCCGCCACCGACGACCTTCTGCCCATGCTCGTGCAGAGCGGCGCCTTGGGCGGGTGGGTTATCGTGCCCTTCACGGTGGGCATGGTGGCAGCGGCCTTCTCGAGCGCCGACAGCGCTCTGACTGCGCTGACCACTACCATCTGCATCGACCTCTTGGGCATGGAGCGCAAGCCCGACGCCACGCTTGCCGAGCGCGCTGCCGAGGAGCGCCTGCGCCGGCGGGTGCATCTCTGTCTCATCCCCTTGTTTGTAGCCTGTCTGCTGCTGTTTCGCGTCGTGGGTGGCGGCAACATCCTGCATGCCATCTACGTCATGGCTTCTTACACCTACGGCCCTCTGCTTGGCCTCTTCGCTTTTGCGCTGTGGGGCAAGCGTCGCGTCGAGACGCGGGCCGTGTGGGCTGTCTGTCTCGCCGCGCCTCTGCTGTGTGCCCTGCTCGACGGCGTTTCCCCCCTCTACTGGCACTACCGCTTCGGTTACGAGTTGCTGTTGCTCAACGGCCTGCTCACCATTCTGGGCCTCGCTTCGCTCTCTCGGGGCGGTGGGCGGTCTCATGCTCGCCGTCTGCCAGCCTCTTCGCGCCGCAGTCAGTGACCCTCTGCCGGCGACCCGTCGCTCTTCAGCCCCTTTGGGGTGTTGCGGGCTCTTTTTGCGGAAGTTCAGGGGTGCTTACGCCACTTTGTGCTAACTTTGCAGCCATCTTTCCCCGTACGTATCCTATTCACACACCTATTTATATATAGTCTATGAAACGTTCAATCTTAGCTTTCCTCATGGCCATGCTGGCTTTTGTGCAGGCCCGTGCCGACGAGGGTATGTGGTTCTTGAAACTCATGGCTGAGCAGCATCTTGCCGACTCTCTCCGCAAGGCCGGCTTAGCATTGCCGCCCTCGGCTCTCTACGACGAAAACGGCCCTTCGCTGCGCGACTGCATCGGCATCTTCGGCGGTGGCTGCACGGGCGAGGTGGTAAGCGGCGACGGCCTCGTGCTGACCAACCACCACTGCGGTTTCTCGTATGTGCACGAGATGTCCGACCTCACCCATAACTATATCAAGGATGGCTTCTTTGCCCACAGTCGCAGCGAGGAGCTACGCTCGCCCGAGAGCCTCACTTTCACCTTCGTGGTGGGTATTGAGGATGTGACCGACCAGGTGAAGGCTGAGGCCCTGAAGCAGAAGAAGGACTGCTACACCATGCAGAGCCGCAACTTCTTAGAGCCACTGGCCGACAAGATGCTGAAGAAGAGCCGCTACAAGAAGGCCAAGGGCGTCAGCGCAGAGATTACGCCCTTCTTCGCCGCCAACCGCTTCTACCTCTTTTACATGCAGACTTACAGCGACGTGCGCCTCGTGGCCATACCGCCCAACAATGTCGGCCAGTTCGGCGGCAACACTGACAACTGGATGTGGCCCCGCCAGAACGCCGACTTTGCCATGTTCCGCATCTACGCCGACAAAGACGGCCAGCCCGCTGCCTACAGCCCCGACAACGTTCCCCTCAAGTGTAAGAAGTATCTGCCCATCTCCCTCAAGGGCGTCAGCGAGCACGACTACACCATGATCATGGGCTTCCCCGGCTCCACCTCACGCTATCTCACCGCCTCGCAGGTCAAGCTCCGTACCCAGTCGACCAACGCCCCCATCGTGGCCGTCGGCAACCCCCTGCTCGACTACTACAAGAAGCTCATGGACCAGAGCGACGCCATGCGCCTGAAGATTGAAGGGCAGCACTTTAGCTACGGCAATATGATCAAGAACTTCGGCGGCATGAACGAGAGCGTCGAAAAGGTGCGCCTGCTCGACGACAAGGCTAAGGAGGAGGCTGCCTTCCGTGCCTTCGCCAAGGAGTGTGGCGTGAAGGAGTATCTGCACGTCATCGACCGCATCGACTCCCTGTGTCTGGCCATCGGCGACGTACAGCGCGACTACAATCTCGCCTTCATGGCGCTCACCTCAGGCTTTACCAGGCTGCGCACATACCTCGTCGAAGCCTACATCAAGGCTGTCGGTGAAGGCAAGGCATCCGAGATAGCCGAGGCCGCTGCTGCGCTGGCCGCGAGCTGCGCCTCCGAGTGCAGCTCCCTCAACGCGCAGATAGACCGCGGAGCGGCCGAGATCCTGCTCCCCATCTTCTTCAAGGAGAAGCGCCTCGACAGCTGTCCCTCTGTGCTCAGCCCCGAGATGGACGTCAAGGCTTTCGCCGAGGCCCTCTATACACAGAGCGTCTTTACCGACAGTCTGCGCTTAGCCAAGGCCCTCGAGGCCGCCGACACCGCCGCTCTCCGCAGCGACCTGCTCTACCGCACCACCTGCTCCTACATAGATTATATCTCACAGCTGAGTACAGCGATGGGCGACCGCGCCTTGCAGGCTGAGCTCAACCGCATCTACGTGCGCGGCCTCTGCGACATGTACGAATGGACCAAGGCGCCCGACGCCAACTTCACCCTCCGCATGACCTATGGCCACGTCTGCGACCTCGAGCCGCGCGACGCCGTGCGCTACGACTGGCGTACCGTGCTCGACGGCATGTTTGAGAAGGAGAGCGCGACGGAGAGCGATTACTTCATCAACGAGAAGCTGCGCGCCCTCTACGAGGCCAAGGACTTCGGACCCTACGCCCGCGAAGACGGCAAGCTGCCCACCTGCTTCCTCTCCAACAACGACATCACCGGCGGCAACTCCGGTTCGGGCGTGCTCAATGCCCAAGGCGAGCTCATAGGCTTGGCCTTCGACGGCAACATCGAGAGCCTCAGCAGCGACCTGAAGTTTAACCCCCGCCTGCAGCGCTGCATCAACGTAGATATTCGCTACGTCCTGTTCATCCTCGACAAGTTCGGCGGCAGCGGTTACGTGCTCCGCGAGCTTGACCTGCGCAAGTAGTGCGACGTAGTTTTTACCTATCCGGAGCCCCGGCGCGTGAGTGCCGGGGCTTTGTTGTAGGCGGCGGTGGCGGAGCCGGGCGCTGCGCCCCATGTCCGCCTGCCTGAAGCTGTGTGGGCGGAACTGTGGCCCGTTGACCAGGCCGAGCCAGGCCTTGGGCCAACATCCTACATGTACGTCTGGGAAAACTTAGATGTACATGTAGGAGAAACTTAGATGTACATGTAGGAGAAACTTAGATGTACATGTAGGAGAAACTGGATGTACATGTAGTTTTAACGGGATGTACATGT
>CAMAMB010000087.1 GCA_945836755.1 uncultured Bacteroidales bacterium | reverse complement strand
CATGGCGTTTTTGACTGCAAAGTTCACAAGCAAAAACCTCATGTAAAAGTCGGCTCGTTTCGGATGGTTACGGGCGAAGGCCCGGCGGGCTGCAGCGAAGGACACAAAAAATGCAGGCGAGACTGATGCCTCGCCTGCACGGTGATATATCGGGGATATAGGCCCGGAAATGCTATTCGTCTTCTTCGGAGGCGCTCCAATTAGCGGAGTCCCAGGCGCTGCCTTTCTTGTTGGACCACTGCTCGGCCTCACCGTCGTTGATGGTCAGGCTGCCGGCAATGATGGTCTCTGCGCTGATGATCTCAACGACTGAGGCAGGTGTTATATATGCTTTCTTCATATGCAAAGTATCGTTAGGAGTATGACAGATTATTAGTAGACGTACACTTTCTTTCCATCCTTCACGTAGATGCCCTTGGCAGGACGCAGCACGCGACGACCGGTGAGGTCGTAGTAGATAGCGCCAGCGTTAGCCTTGTCGGTAGCCACGGCAGTTTCAATGCCGGTGTTGACACCGCCGAAGTCGAAGCGAAGGCCGTTGGCTCCGCCTGCAGCAGCCACATTAGAGGCAGAGAGGAAGGCACGGTTGGCTTTGAGGGTAGTGGAGTTGGGATGATAGAGTCCCACACCGTTGGCGCCGGAACCGAGCACGAAGTAGTCAGCCTTGGCATCTTCCTCAATGGTGAGGGCGAGGTTGCTACCGCTGAGCAGGTTGGCGGAGCAGTTGGCGGCTGCAGTGCCAATGGTCAGCACGACCTTGGTGTCGGCTGCACTCTGTCCCTGAAGGATGACGCCCTGGCCGGCAGGCACATCAGCCACTTCTTCGAGGGTGGCCATATCGCCTGCAGCGGCATTCACGATAAACGCCTTCACGGAGTTATCGGCGGGAAGGGTCACGTCGAAGGGAAGGTAAGCAGTGGCATAGGTCTTGTCGTCGGCTGCATTGAGGGCTACTTCAAGGTCGGTGGCGGGAACGATGTACCACTTAGAAGCCTCAGCGCCGGGTTCCCAGCCCACGATTTTGCTGGAAGCATCGCAGTGGAGATAGCGATAGTCGGCCCAACCTTCGATGCCAGTAGACACATCCTTGAGCACATACTTATTATCGTTGTTGGTGATGGTGAAGATGCCACCGCCGTTGAGCTGAACAGAAGAAGAGATGGAAGTCTCTCCCACTTCGAGGCCCTGTACATAGAGTTTGTAGTTGTCACCGTCGGCAACGAATTTCACTACTGTAGCAGCCTGGCTGAGCGCATCGGCTGAGGCCACGTTACCCTGCAGCGCGTTGTTGCCATTCACTACACCAGCCGTCATGTAGTTGTTGTACGCACAGCTCAAGAGGCGGTAGTAGCCGCCATCGGTAAGGGTTGTGGCATTGGGGGTGGCATTGTCTGTGCTGGCAGCATAGTCAGCCAAGATGGCTGCGAGGTTGGAGGCAGCAGAGATGTCGAAGTGGTTGGCATTGGCAGCGGCAATGGCATCCTTGTAGCTGTCGTACACGCCGGCGGTATTGAAGTACCGGGCTGTACCGAGCGAGCCGGCAGGACCTGCGACAATTGCGTTGGCATAGTTGAGGAGGAAGGCGTCAGGAGCATATACGAGGCAGGTAGAACCTTCGTCACGGGCATTCCATCCCTGAATGGTAGTGCCACGATGGTTCAGATAGTAGGTATGACCCTGAGGCAGGAAGGAGAAGCCACCAGAGATAACGCCACTGGCAGTCTTATGAAGCTGATACAGTGTGCCCGAGGCTGCGTCGCCCCAGGAGATGGCATTGTCGCCATCGCTGGTCTTGTTCATGGTATAGGCGCTGCCTACAGCCTTGTTGTAAATCTTGAAGCCATGGATGTCGCCTACGAAGCACCACAGGCGGGTGTCGTCGGGTACTACGGTTTCGCTATACACTTCACCTTTATTGACAACAGTCAGAGTGGGCACACCTTCTACTAAATCGGCAGTCCACATAATGTTGCCATTGTTCTTGTGCATGTTGACCATATACCAGGTGGCGTTTTCATAGCTCTCGGAGAGCACGAAGGGCAAGGAGGAAGTACAGGTCACATTGACAGTGGAAACCTCAGCGGTAATGGTTTCAACGTCAGCGCTGGCGTACGTGAGATAAGTAATGGCGAGGTCTTGCTCGAAGAGAGCGGCCTGCACTGCCGTGTTGACAATGTAGCTCTTAGTCAGCGTCTTGTAGATCGTACCGCCAACTATGAAGTTCACCGTCACTTCTACAGAGTTGAGAGAGGCGAGAAGCTCCTCGCTGGGGGTAAAGTCGGCCACCTCGGTGATGGTATAGGAGTTGCCTACGTCGGCTGTGCTCCAGCCATCAATGGCCAGCTGCTTGCTACCCCCCATATTCATGTAGTGAGTATTATCGAAGTAGGGAAGGAAGGTGTTTTCCGCATTGCCGGCCTTAAAGTAGATGGGGTCGGAAGGATTGTCAACCAGGTCGCCTGTCTTATTGACGAACTTGGAGGCGCTGATGCTATACAGATAGCGCACGCCGGTATCGCTGGTCAGCAGGGCAAACTGATACTGGGTGTTTGACGCGTCAAAAGTTCCGCTGATGTCATTGGTAGTGGCAATACGGAGGCCATCCGCCTTGGTTACCAGATCGGAACGGGAAGTCTGAAGGGTGTAAGCCTTTGTGTTGACAAGCTGAGACAGGTCGGTAACCTGCGTCTGTGCCACGGCTGTCCCCACCATGAGCAGGAACAGCGAAAGAAGATAAGTAATCTTGTGCATAGATATAATAGATAAGTGGGTTCAGTAAATCTATCTAAAATTGACACCACACGAAGCGTAGGCATGCCCGCATGACCGGCGTTCACACCAACCGGGCACAGAGGACTGACGGTGCCACACACAGTGTCACGCCAGGAAGAAAGGAATAAATCTGGGGCAAAAGTAACACTTCCAAGCCCAATCACCCTTAGTTCTACTATTAAAAATGATTAACATCCATAAGTTGATTTAGGGTATAAACGGGACAGCGGACGGCCATATCCGGGCGGGCGAACTGCCGTACTCTATCGGTCTGCGCTGACGGAGAAGGGGGCTGCACAGTCCATGTCCACTCACCTCGTCACAGCGGCCAAGCAGTCTGTGACCCTGTGGCAACACATGTGGAAACAACACACATTACCGGCACGACCGACCACATGGGCCCTACATCCACTGCCAATGGGGCACGAGTCCAAGGCCCGGCATACCACCCGTGCCACGGCTCAGGGTGCAGGCATCCCACCCGGACATTGAAGACGTCATAAGCAGCATGCACGTGAGAAAAGGGCGGCAGCGTACATCAAGAGAGGCGGAGTCAAATCTTGAAGTAGTCAAAGAACTTACTCATCTCCGAGAAACTCTGTTGGAAAGCCGCCTGCACATTGAATGGCTCAGCATTACGACAGGCCGTCTGTATACCCTGAACCCCTCCAAGACGTTGGTAGATGTTAGGCGACTTCTTATAATACGCTTCACTCTTCTCATAATCATCCAGCCGTGGAAGTTTTTTAAGGTCAGCCCTCAGTGAGAGGAAGTCCTGATAGTATTTAGTAGTCTTCAGATGATGGAGCATATACCAGAACTCTATACAAGGCGCATTGACAATAAGGAGTAACTTCATCATCCATCCATGGTGGGCTTTCTGCCTGGGGTTCAGCCTGCCGGCCTGCGCATCACAATAACGGGAATAATAGACCTTGAATTTCTCCCATTCACGGCTGTCTTTCAATATATTATCCATGTCGAGAATGAGTATCACTGTCTCAAACTGCTCCTCGACTTTGGTCCGGGCACATGCAAACAAGTCGTCCACCTGCTTCTTATCAGGGAACTCAGGCTTCACGCCAACCGTACGCAATGCACTACAGGGATAATGTTCCTTCAGCTTCTCCACATACCATTTCTCGTCCTCTCCATCGACAATAACCACAATGGTGTGGCGGAAACTGCGCGGGTTAATCTTTCTCATAGGCTATCAGGCATATATGTGTCGCCCAAGGTGGGTATACCTCCAAGGCGTCCGGCCCTGTAGGCGTTGTATCGACTGGATGCACCTCGCAATGTCTTGGTATCAAAGTCTGCCAGTGAGTACAGCATGGTATCACCCATCTCAGACTTCTCAGTCAGATAGACCGTGTCGTCGCGATAAGTATCTCTATCGGCTAAGAACTCCCGGCTGTGTGAAGAAAAAATGATTTGTGAGTGGGTGGAGTTGCGGACGTATGTGTTGATAAAGTGCATGTACAAATCAGGGTGAAGCCTGCATTCCAACTCATCGATGGCCAGAAAATGAGGTTCTCTGATAACTTTGACCAGCAAGCCGGAAAGCTCATAGTATCGCTGCGTACCGGCAGACTCCTGGCCATAGTCAAAAAACACCTTTCCTTGGTGACCCTGATGGCTCATGCGCACGTCTATCACAATGCCCGTTGGGTCGTCGACCAACTTCTGCCTCAACTCGCGGGGAAGGTTGTCATCGTGTATCATCAAATCAAGAACCTGAGGGTCTAAAGACTGCTTCTTTTGTTCCACCTCGAGCTCACACACTCCAAAATCTGCCACAGCAAGTTGTCTAACCAGTTCCTGCTTGTCAATCAACTTATCAACAAGCTGGTGACTTACATAGGCCTTAATTCCCTGATTTTGAGTAGCGACCATTGGCATGAAGTAAGCACGGAGCCATTGGATGATAGCCTTCATCCAAGGCATATCTACATTGCTATGAAGGTATGCTCCAAACAATGTCCTATTGTGAAGCAGGTTGGGCATCAACAGACGGCTGTTATCGGCCGAACGATACTTATCTCCCCAACTGATGGTCGACAGCAAGGTATCCACATCGGTAGTACGAGAATAGACTGTGTGCTCTTTCGTAGAGACAAAAGGCTGACATCTAAGCAGTTCGTTATAAACCAACGTGTTGTCAAACTCCACGTGATAGGCATACTTCCTGTCCTCCACAATAAAATTGACGCTCAACTTGGAACTCTGGTGGCTGCAAGCTTCATCGAGGGCAAACCGGGCATACGAAATGACGCTGGTTTTATCTTGGCAGGGATGGAGCATGAGTTTGGGCAACATATAAAAGGCTTTGAGGACATTACTCTTACCCGAAGCGTTCGCCCCCAATATGGTGATAAGTTTGAGAAGACGATACTTGCCCATTTGAACCACGAAGAAACTCTCAAGATGCTTGTCACCTGTTGCCTCAAACGACAGGGTCTGCTCCTCTCTGATGGAACGGAAATTGGAGATGGAAAAATCAATTATCATAGGTGAGGGCGTCTCTCAAAGGTTTATATCTACAATAATGCAATTCACCTGCAAAAATAGAGTAACCATCCGAAAAAAGCCGACTTTTACATGAGGTTTTTGCTTGTGAACTTTGC
>CAMAMB010000086.1 GCA_945836755.1 uncultured Bacteroidales bacterium | reverse complement strand
ATTTACTATTGCACTGCGCGATTCGGTCCTTCCCCATAGACACACGTGTCTTAGGAACTATGACCTCTGCTGACTTCTCACGGCAAGCATTACGAATGGTATCTCTGTAATCACCCTGCCGTGTCGCTCTATAAGCGCAGTGTCAAATCATACTATGTGATAGACCGCCCACAATTTGAGGAGATGAAGAGCCGGGGGCTCCTCCTCCAACGCCACGGCTCGGTCATCACTTCGATTTCAGACCTCATCTCCTAATCTCGGAGGGCCTCTCCCATGGGCTGCCTCCATGGTCGGGTCGCATTGGCCGGCTCACCGCCGGGGCAGTCAAGTACTCCTCCGCCGTGGCATGCACAGAGTCTGCATGATGCCGCCACCGATGGCCTTACGCCATCTTGGTGTCTCTGTTATCAAGTCAACCGGAATGCTTCCAGTTTTAACGGGAAGCATTCCGGTTTTGTGTAGATGCCTTGCCGTGAAGCAGCGGACCTTTCCCCCGAAATTTTACCCGTGTAAGGTGGTTAGTGTAAGGTGCAAGAGGGTTTTCTCTATATACGAAAGTGATGTTTCCAAATCATCTTGCACATCTTACACTAATCTTGCACACACCTGAATGCCAGTCGATTAGGTATGTAGCGTTTGCCGTCTCCACCTGCCACAAATGCTACATTTCTGCCATGCACACTATGCCGTTCGTTGACATCCCGAGGGCTCGCCACTCCATGGCGGAGGAAGCACAAAAGGGAGGACGAACGAGCCGATAGGACCGATAGGAGGTACGGCATAGGGATGGTGGCAGGCAGGTGCGGGGCCAGCCGAGGGAGATGGAGCTCCGGTAGCGCTGGAGAAGGGGATGGGGACGGCGCAACCAACGGGCACGAATGCGACCAGGCTCTGTGACCGTTAGCCGCAGCAGCGACATGGGGCGTTCCGGCTCAAATCTGCAGCCACGATTATGCATCTGCGGTAAAAAAAGGTGTGGAACGGCTTGTGTATGCAGGCCACAAACATTATTTTTGCCTACGTATTATAAGGAATAATTGTACGCTAATAGGCTCATGCTATGCTCGAGACGTCGAAGGAGACACTCTGTTTCGTAGGGTCGGGAGGCGTGGCCACACATCTCTCCGTAGCCCTGCGCGAAGCCGGTCATGAAGTGGTGGGGGTGTATAGCCGCTGCCTTAATCACGCCCGCAGTCTGACCGACCAGCTGGGCCTGCCCGCCGGTTGCGCCTCAGACAATCTGGCAACCCTGCCAGCGGCATCGGTGTATATACTCAGTGTGAAAGACGATGCGCTGCCCGACGTGGTCCGCTCGTTGGCTACCCGCTCCGATAAGGCGCATGAGACGGCCGGTGAGCCTGCGCTCTATGTGCACACGGCGGGTAGCATTCCGCTGGAAGCCCTTGCCGCGTTGGACGGACAGAAGGCTGTGCTCTACCCTCTGCAGACGCTGAGCAAGCAGCGCCCGGTGGACTGCCGACACCGTCTGCCGCTCTTTGTAGAGGGTAGCAGTGAGTTAGCTCTCTCACGGGTGAGGGCCTTGGCAGAGAGCATCTCGGACACAGTGTGCCGTGCCGATTCGGCGCAGCGGGCGTTGCTTCACCTGTCGGCGGTCTTCGCCTGCAACTTCGTCAACCATTGTTACGATATGGCCTTCGGGCTGCTGAGAGAGGCCCATGTAGACCCTTCGTGCTTGCTGCCATTGATAGACGAGACAGCGGCCAAGCTACATGTACTTTCCCCTCACGAGGCACAGACCGGGCCCGCTGTGAGAAACGACCGCACGGTGATGCAGCGGCATCTCGAGGCCTTGTCCTCCATGCCCGACATGCAGCGCATATACGGGGCAATGAGCGAGGACATTGTACGGGCTTTCGCCACCTCCGGAGCAAAAGATGCGTAGCACATTGCCGTTACGGCCGCCGCGGGCAACCCTCACCGGTTGCCTCTCAGATAGATAACAGACAAGACCTTTCACCCTCATGATAGACTACGACCTCACGCTCATACGCGCCATGGCCTTCGATGTGGACGGAGTGCTCAGCACTCCCTATGTGCTGCTCACGGAAGGCAGTCAGCCCGCGCGCACAGCACATACGAAGGATGGCTATGCCTTGCAGCTCGCCGTAAAACGCGGCCTCGAGCTGGCCATCATCTCGGGCGGACGAAGCGAGGCGGTGCGGGCACGATACCGCGGCCTCGGACTGACGAACGTGTTCATGGGCGTCTCGCTGAAGATAGACAAGTTTGAAGACTGGATGCTGGCTGAGCAACTCAGACCCGAGGAAGTGCTCTACATGGGGGATGATATTCCCGACTACGAAGTGATGAGCCGTTGCGGGCTGCCGTGTTGCCCGGCAGATGCGGCTGACGAGATCAAGCAGATAGCCCGTTACGTGAGCCCTTACGCCGGTGGCTGTGGCTGTGTGCGCGATGTCGTGGAGCAGGTGCTGCGCGCCCAAGGCAAATGGATGGGCGACCGAGAAGCCTTCGGCTGGTGACACAGACGGGACAGACTGCCAGCACCGCCTGCAAGGCACGGCCGAATGATAGACAGATACATCACACCTACACACATACCTTTAGGCCTATGCTAAGTAATTTAAAGAAGTACAACATCATACTGGCGAGTAACTCGCCGCGTCGTAAGGAGCTGCTGCAGCGGCTGGGCATCCCCTTCAAAGTGCGCACCCTCTTCGGCATAGATGAGAGTTTCCCAGCTTCGCTGCGCGGCGAAGACATCGTGCGCTATATATCGCGCGTCAAGGCTTCCGCCTATCGCAGTTCCATGGCCTCGGACGACCTGCTGATAGCCGCCGACACCATTGTCTACCTCGAAGGTGAGGTGCTCGGTAAGCCCAAGGATGCTGAGGAGGCCAAGCAGATGCTGCGCCGTCTCTCGGGAAAAATTCATCAGGTCATCACCGGAGTGACGATACTCACCCAGGAGCGGACAGACGACTTCGCCGTCACCTCACAGGTGCGCTTCAGCGAGTTGACCGACGAAGAGATAGACTACTACGTCAACAACTTCCTGCCCTTCGACAAGGCCGGAGCCTACGGCATTCAGGAGTGGATCGGACTGGTGGCCGTCGAGGAGATAAAGGGTAGCTACTTCAACGTGGTGGGGCTTCCTATTCAGCGCCTCTATCAGCACTTGAAGGACTTCTAAGCCGGGGCTGACCGGCCTGCAAGCATAGATGCCAATACCGTATCTCCACACCATGATACAGAAAGTCTATTCACATCATAACAGCCCCGAGGTCATCTCCAACCTCTGTGCGAGGCTGCGCGACGGCGCCGTGCTGGTCTACCCCATGGACGGGGTCTACGCCTTAGGCTGTCACGCCCTGAAAGAGCGGGCCGTAGAACGTATATGCCGTCTGAAACAGGTGGACCCTAAGACTCACCCCCTGTCTGTGGTATGTAAGGACCTCAGTGCCGTGAGCGAGTACGCCTACATGTCCACGAAGGCCTTCAAACTGCTGAAGAACAGTCTGCCCGGACCCTTTACCTTCATCCTGCCGGCCAAGAATGCTTTGCCCCGCATCTTCCGCGGCAGAAAGGGAAGCGAGGTGGGCATCAGAATACCCGAGAGCGAGCTGCTCGTGCAGTTGCTCGAAATGATGGATGCCCCGTTGATGACGGCCTCGCTGCCTTCACCACCTGACGACGACGAGTCGTATCTTGTTTCGCCCGAGCTCATAGACGAGTGTTGGGGGGACTATGTGGACCTTGTGCTCGATGCAGGCGACGGCAGAGTGGCACAGACCACCGTGGTCAGTCTCATGGACGACGAGCCGGAGGTGATACGCGAGGGAGAAGGGCATATAGACCTGTAGGACCCAGGCCCGCCATGTGGAAGGGCATCACGTGAAATTTTGACAAGTTATAGATATGACAATGAATAAGTTATTTGCATTTCTGCTAATTGCCGTTACAGTCTTAATAGGGGCATCAGCCTGCTCAGAGGACTTGGATAACCCTAAGTACCAGTCGCTCCCGCCGGAGTTCAAGGCCATCACCCTCAAATCACTTCGCGACAACTCAGATAAAGTGAGAGTGGGCGATAAGTTCGTCATAATCTGCGAGCAAGGCAGCAAAGGAAAGAACCTCGTGGGCGTTAACTATCTCTGGACGCTCAACCGCACAGATTGCTTCGACCAAGTGAGCAAGAACTCCGTGAACATTTTCGCGTACGAAGGTGCTGACACAGCGGATCCTACTGACACACTGATTGCCCGCCAGGCCAGAGCCTTCTCCATCACGTTCAAAGGAACGTATGCTACCGGTGGGCAGCTCGTGAACTGGCAGGAGAAGTATGGCACGCGGCGTGAGGTGGAGCTCGGTGATGAGAACCATACTACCTTTACTTATGAACTTCAGGGAGCCGGGGTGGCGAAGTTCGTGGTGACGGGTAAGCGTAATTTTAATATATACCCTCAGAACTAAATGCGGGCCGCGCTATGCTAAGCGTGACGCCTAATGGCCTGAAGGCGTGCAGAACACTTGGGCTCTGCACCAAAAAGAACTTCCACAGCGTGGCATGCCGAGGCAGTCGCGCTGTGGAAGTGTTGTCATAGGTTGGAGGGACGAATAGAAGGGGCTTGCCCCGGACGAAAAGGCTCCGGGGGACGCGGCAGCTACTCGAAGAGCTGCGTGGGCAGCTTCAGCTTCTCCTTGTAAGGGAAGGTAGCCTCATATTCAGCAAATTCCGTGGCTTTCTCCGCAGCTGCGAAGTATGGCTGAGGGGGCGCGTATGTGCCTTCTTGCTTGCGAAGATAGTTGGGTATAAGCTCCGTGGCCAGGAAATAGGGTACCTCACTCTCTCGAGGCTCGCCATGATAATGAAGCCCTAACGAGGAGGCCAGGACAAAGCCGGCGTGGCGATAGAAATGGTAGTTGCCTTCCATACATACGGCGCCATATCCCATTTCCTTAGCCACAGCCAGCGCATGTTGCAGGAGCCGCAGCCCTAGCCCTTTGCGCTGGAGCGATGGATGGATGCTGAGAGGACCGAAAGTGAGGACGGGGAGCAGCGAACCATCGTCAAGCGCGACAGATGCCTTTGCAAACATAATGTGCCCCACGATGTGCGCCTCGTCATCTTCCATGACGAAGGCTAATTCCTTGATATACTGCGGTTGTGTACGGAAGTTATGAAGCACATAGTGCTCCAGGCAGCCGGGTCTATAGACGTTCCAAAAAGCTTCGCGGGTCAGTTCCTCGGAAGCACGATAGTCTTTAGGTTGTTCCTGACGTATGTGCATGATAAGTAGGGTAAGATTTAGGGTTATAGGTATAAGATGTTGGGTAATGGAAGCAGGTTCGGTGGATATGCTTTCAGGTTCGGTGGATATGCTTTCAGGTTCGGTAGATATGCTTTCAGGTTCGGTGGATATGCTTTCAGGTTCGGTGGATATGCTTTCAG
>CAMAMB010000085.1 GCA_945836755.1 uncultured Bacteroidales bacterium | reverse complement strand
TCGCGACCCCAACCTTGGCAAGGTTGTGCTCTACCAACTGAGCTATTTCCGCAAAGCTCTAAAAGCTTTCAGACATCCAGTGAAGAGGAGGAGACTCGAACTCCCACGTCGCAATTGACACTACCCCCTCAAAGTAGCGCGTCTACCAATTCCGCCACCTCTCCAGGAAATATCTGAGAGCGGAAAACGAGACTCGAACTCGCGACCCCAACCTTGGCAAGGTTGTGCTCTACCAACTGAGCTATTTCCGCATGGCTTTGGCCGTTGTTTCGGCTTAGCGGGTGCAAAGATAATACATTTTTCCTTCCCGCCAAATAGTTTGCCCCCAAAATTTCATTGCGCCCCGCATTTTTAGGGCCGGGCGGCGGGCACACAGCGTGCAGCGAAGGGGATATTGGATAGCGTAACGGGGACAACGCACAATGTAAGGGGAATGCAACATGCTTTAACGGAAATGTGGAACACGACAACCGCGAAATGGCGCGCAGCGAAGGGGATATTGGATAGCGTAACGGGGACAACGCACAATGTAAGGGGAATGCAACATGCTATAACGGAAATGTCGAACACAACAACCGCGAAATGGCGTGCAGCGAAGGGAGATGTGGCGTGCTGTAATGGAAGTGCGGCATGCAACAAGGGTATGTTACCTGCGACAACGGCGATGTGGAACACGACAACGAGAATGTGAGATGTGACAACGGAGATGCGGCATGTCATAACGGAAATGTCGAACACAACAACCGCGAAATGGCGTGCAGCGAAGGGAGATGTGGCGTGCTGTAATGGAAGTGCGGCATGCAACAAGGGTATGTTACCTGCGACAACGGCGATGTGGAACACGACAACGAGAATGTGAGATGTGACAACGGAGATGCGGCATGTCATAACGGAAATGTCGAACACAACAACCGCGAAATGGCGTGCAGCGAAGGGAGATGTGGCGTGCTGTAATGGAAGTGCGGCATGCAACAAGGGTATGTTACCTGCGACAACGGCGATGTGGAACACGACAACGAGAATGTGAGATGTGACAACGGGGATGCGAGATGTGACAACGGGGATGCGGCATGCAGTAAGAGGCATGTGCAATGCAGCAACGACGGTGCGGCACGCAGCGACGGGCACAGCGTCTACCGCGCCGAGTACTTTCACCCGCAGCGGCGGGGGCTCACGTCCGTCTGCCAAGGGTGGAAGCGGCATTCGGAGCGGCTGCCATACACCTATATATATATGCGCACGCGCGAGGGGGCTGCCTTGCCGGTTCGGTCGTGGGCTTCACCCGTCTGACGCGATTTTTGCAGCGGCTTTAGAGGCTGACGCCCTATTGTTCAGAGAAAATCTGTACCTTTGGCCTCAAATTGCAACTGATGAAGAAATTACTCCTCTCGCTCAGCCTCCTTCTGAGCGTGTCCGGCCTACGAGCCCAAGAGAGCACGGCCTCTTTCAACGTGCTCAAGATGCCTGCCCTTGTCCACTCCACCGCCCTTGGCGGCAAGAACATCACGCTCATCGAGGACAACCCCGCCGTGGGCTGGCAGAACCCGGCCCTCTACGCCAATGTGAGCGACCTCTCCTTGGCTGTCAACTACATGACCTATGTCGACGGCGGCGGCTGGATGGGCGCCCACTTCACCAAAGCCCTTGGCGAGCGCCACACGCTGGCCGCCATGGCACAGTACCTCACTTACGGCGAGGTGACCCAGACTGACGAGGCGGGCGTGGAGCAAGGCACTTTTACCCCCAAGGACATCATTCTCGGCGTGGGCTATAGCTATCTGCTCTCCGAGCGATGGTCGGGCGGCGCCAATGCCAAGTTCCTCGTCTCCAACCTCGGCGACTACTCCGCCGTCGTCATGGCCTACGACCTGGGCCTCAACTATTACGACGAGGAGGAGGACCTCTCCGTCTCGGCGGCGCTGCTCAACGTGGGCACCCAGCTCAAGGCTTACGAGAACGGCGTGCGCACCCACCTGCCCTTCGACCTCGTCTTCGGCCTCAGCATGGGCATGGCCCATCTGCCCGTGCGCTGGCACGTCACCCTCTCCGACGCCACACGCTGGAAGAAGAGCTACTTTGCCCGCACCTCGGTCGACGAGGGCGACATCAGTTTCAGCAAGATGTTCCTCAACCACTTCGGCCTCGGCCTCGACATCCTGCCCACTGACAACATCTACTTAGCCGTGGGCTACAACTGCCGTCGCGGCAACGAGCTCAAAGCCGCCGGCTCGGGCAGCATGGCCGGCCTCACCGCCGGTGCCGGCATCCACCTCAACCGGTTGAAGTTTGACCTGGCCTACGCCCGTTACCACAAGGCTGCCAACTCCATCGCCTTCTCCGCGGCTTATACCTTCTGAGCCGCCACTCCTTGCCCCGCGCCCTCTCCGGCTTCGGGGCTTCATGTTTCACCTCCCTCCCCTTCATCTTCCGCTTATGCCTCCCATTATTGTCGCTATCGACGGCCACTCCTCTTGTGGTAAAAGCACCATGGCCAAGCAGCTGGCCCGCCGTGTGGGCTACATCTACGTCGACACCGGTGCCATGTATCGTGCTGTCACGCTCTACGCCCTTGACCACCACCTCTTCCGCGCCGACGGCAGCCTCTGCGCCGACGCGCTGCGCCAGGCCATGGACGGCCTCTGCGTCGACTTCGTGCTCGATCCCTCCACCTCGCTGCCTCTGACCACCCTCAACGGTGAGGTTGTCGAAGAGCGCATCCGCGGCATGGAGGTCAGTGCCCATGTAAGCCCCGTGGCCGCCCTGCCCTTTGTGCGCGAGGCCATGACGCGCCAGCAGCAGCGTATGGGCCGGAAGAAAGGCATCGTCATGGACGGCCGCGACATTGGCACCGTCGTCTTCCCCAACGCCGAGCTGAAGGTCTTCGTCACCGCCTCGGCCGAGGTGCGCGCCCGGCGCCGCTACGACGAACTGACCGCCAAAGGGCAGCAAGTAGACTACGACGACATCCTGCGCAACGTCAAGGAGCGCGACTACATTGACTCTCATCGCGAAGTGGCTCCCCTGCGTCAGGCCCCCGACGCCCTGCTCCTCGACAACAGCCACCTCAGCCGCGAAGAGCAGAACGACTGGCTCTTCGCCCGTTTCTGCGAGGCCGCCAACCGCTGACGCCCGCCCTCTTCCCCTTCTCACCTCCAGCCCCACCTTCCCATGCCTCTTTCCGACTATCTCCGGAGCGCCTTCGACGCCCTCCGCTTTCCCTCCCGCCCCGAGGGGCTCTACGAACCCATCAGCTACGCCCTCGACGGCGGCGGCAAACGCCTGCGCCCCACTCTCCTGCTCATGGCCTTCGGGCTCTACGACGACCACTTAGACACGGCCCTGCCCGCTGCCTTGGCCATCGAGACGTACCACAACCACACGCTGCTCCACGACGACCTCATGGACCACGCCTCCATGCGCCGCGGCCGCCCCACCGTGCACGTCAAGTGGGACGCCAACACGGCCATTCTCTCGGGCGACACCATGCTCATCGAGGCCTTCGACTTCCTGCTGCAGGGCTCCTGGCCGCGCAAGGACGAGATGCTCCGCCTCTTCACGCGCTCCATGCGCGAGATCTGTGAGGGGCAGCAGTACGACGTCAACTTCGAGCAGCGCACCGACGTGACCGAGGCCGAGTATATCGAGATGATACGCCTCAAGACGTCTGTCCTCTTAGGCTGTGCCGCCAAGCTGGGCGCCCTCGCCGCCGATGCGCCCGAGGCCGACGCCGACGCGCTCTACCGCTTTGCCGAGCAGGTGGGGCTGGCCTTCCAACTGCAAGACGACTACCTCGACGTCTACGGCGACCCGGCCGTCTTCGGCAAGCGCATAGGCGGCGACATTGTCTGCGGCAAGAAGACCTTCCTGCTCATCAACGCCCTGCAACGCGCCGACGCCCCCACGCGCAGCCGGCTCACGGCCTTGCTTGCCGACACGGCCATCGACGAGGCCACCAAGATTGCCGAGGTCACCGCCATCTACGACAGCCTCGGCATACCCACCCTCACCCTCGAAGCCATCGACAGCTACTACGCCGCTGCCCTACGCGAACTCGACGCCCTCTCGCTCCCGGCCCACAAGGCGGAGCCGCTCAGGCAGTTTGCCGGCTCGCTGCTCGCCCGCCGCAAGTAGGCTGCCCCGACCCTCAAGCCCGCCCCACCTCATGTTTATCGACACCCACACACACATCTACACCGACGACTTCGACGCCGACCGCGCCGAGGTGGTGACCCGCGCCGTCGAGGCCGGAGCCCGCGCCTTGCTGCTGCCTAACATCGACGAGGCGAGCATCGGCCCCATGCTGGCTCTCTGCGACGCCCACCCCGGTCTCTGTTTCCCCATGATGGGGCTTCACCCCACCGAACTGCCGACCGACCCTTGGCCCCTGCTCGACCGCATGGAGCAGCTGCTGGCCGCTGACCCCGGGCGCTACGTGGCAGTGGGCGAGGTGGGCATCGACCTCTACTGGGACCGCTCGCGGCGCGACGAGCAGATAGCCACCTTCCGCCACCAGGCCCGCTGGGCCTTGCGCTACGACAAGCCGCTCGTCGTCCACTCTCGCTCGGCCCACCCTGACCTCGTAGCCACCCTGCGCGAGGTGGCCCGCGAGGGCGAAGCCTCGGGCGCGGAGCTGCGCGGCGTGTTCCACTGCTTCGGCGGCTCGGCCGAGGTGGCGCGCGAACTCCTTACCGCGTTTCCGGGCTTCGTGTTGGGCATAGGCGGCGTGGTCACCTTCAAGAAGGCCCACCTGCCCGAGACCTTGCGCGCCGCCGTCCCCTTGTCGCGCGTGGTGGTGGAGACCGACGCCCCGTATCTCACTCCCTCGCCCCACCGCGGGGAGCGCAACGAACCGGCCTACGTACCTCACGTCTTGGACAAGCTCGCTGAGGTCTACGAGTTGCCGCGCAGCGAGGTGGACAGCCTGGTCATGCAGACCACCCGCCGCCTCTTCGCCCTGCCTGAGTGAGAGGCGGCTAACCTTCACGACAGCGCACACACCGGTAGAGGCACACACCATGGGACCTCGCCCCTTCAGGACTCAGAGAGAGGGCGAGCCGACCGTAGGTAGGGTTTTCCACCCTACCTTTTTTGTATCCACCCTCTCCGGACGTAGATGTGCAGACATATTCCCAACGAGGGCGCCCATTATCACAACCACGCCCGTGGCGGAGGGCGCACGTGCTGACATGCCTGCGGAGGAATACGTCCCTCATTGAAAACGTGCCCCTGAAGGGGGCGAATAACCCGGGATAGGGCGTAAGCCCCATCTCAAACGATGCCCCCCATTTCCCAACCCTGAAGGGTCGGGCACATTGGCCGCAACGCCACGGGGATATATATGTGGAAAAACTTAGATGTACATCCAGGAAAAACTACATGTACATCCAGAAAAAACTACATGTACATCCAGAAAAAACTACATGTACATCTAAGAAAAACTACATGTACATCCAGGAAAAACTA
>CAMAMB010000084.1 GCA_945836755.1 uncultured Bacteroidales bacterium | reverse complement strand
ATCTTCATAAGGATACAGAACGCGCATTGCGCTATAATTGAGGGTTTCTATCTAAGAGTACACCTTTAAGAAGAGATCCGGCAACATATGTAAGCGAATGCTGATAGACCGAAGTGAATTTCCAACGATTATTCCACAGTCCTCTAAGCAGCTCCCACCTAATGCGGAAACGCCCAAATCCTTTGTTGTAGAGGGTGTCGTGAGTAAAGATATCATCCAGCACTCGCCCTGCTAATGCCTTGACCGCGGAGCTACCCGTAACCGGGAACGAACATCCTAAGCGTTCGTTACATATTACATTCATGCACTCCACAAAGCGATCATAATGCATAAGTCTCGACCAGTAGTTGAAATCATCCCAATCAATATTATCCTTCTCGGCCGATACAAATAGCGCCCAATCCATCACATGACGCAAGTGAATGCGCTCGTAGAGAAAATGAGTCATGGCATGAGCTGTCAGAAAGAGTGCGTTAAAGGTAGGTGAAGGCTTCAATAGATATGAATCTCCAATGGGAATAGGTGGCTCTTTCTCAACAATACGACGAAGATGGCGCTCAAGGGCTTTCATGTTATCACTATCGCGAACAGGTAAGCTGAAACAATGATTTTCCACCTCAAGACCCTTATAAATGATGTGGGAATGTTTGTAATGTCCACATTCTACTTTGGCACCAGTCTCTTTGGCGACTTCATTGGTCCTCTCAAAACCATCTGACCAAGAAATATTGCCATTTTGCGGATTAGTAGTACACGAGGCATCTGACAGCTTGTACACATAACAGTCTAAATCACCAAACTCACGATGATATGGCTGAGGATAATAATCAGCGACGGCCATCCCCTTAAGAACCATAAGTTCTAAGCCCTTGTTGTGTATCAGGGTAGCGAATTCTCGACTGACAGATGCCTTTTGCTTCATCACTTTCTCCACTTTCATTGCATGGAGCAACCATTTAAGAGTCACCTCGCGAGGAGGTGTAACCTCCGATGGTAGGCTCTTAATTGGCTCAAAACACACCGCAGTCAGCCCTTGACGAGAGGCAAGTTCATACACTTCCTGCCACACCGAAGGTGCAAGACCGGTCAAACGTTCCGGCCGTAGCGCAGAACCATTTATGACACATGAAAGTATGTAGAATAGTACTTCTATTGAAGTCATCAGAACTACCTCACTATATTATTGTAACAATACGATTGAAGCCCCAAAGCACGAGTAGAGTTCTCATGCCGGCCAAATAGAACAGCTGCCGGGCTCATCATCATTAGGCTTTCACCATAGATTCTGTGATAAGAAATCGGGTGGAAAATAATGCCTACGTTTGTTTGCAAAGATAAACAAACCGACCGACAAACCCATCTTCTAAATAAATATTTTTCAAAAACACCTAAGAGAGTTGGCAATTAACAATCTCATCATCTCTGCTATATGAGCTCTGTGAAGATACTTTGTTCCAACCCTACCCTTACTTCGGGAACGGATAATGCGATAGTCAAGACTCTACCACTTGAAACTTGGCAAATTTAACAAGTAGTTTCTTAGTCCCTACACCAGGAGAAGAGAAAGAGACAGTAATCTTTGTATTCTCAGCATGATCCTCGATGGAAATCACGCTACCATGTCCAAAGCGGTCATGAATGATGTGACAACCTACACGCACCCCTTGTGGTAAACCTCCTTGACCATGCTTCTGGGGAGCCGGCACAGAATGACCATATAAAACCTCCCTATTTTGATGCCCCGTCTCTATATTAGACTTTGCCTGCCAAGGCTTTGATTTCTTATATGATGGATAGATACGCTCTGAAGAAAGCATTCTGACATATTGATTCGCTACCTCACTCAAGAAAGGACTCGGCATAGTATCCTCGACCGTTCCAAATTTAAAGCGCTGGCGGGCATAACTAAAGAACAGATGACGCTTGGCACGTGTAATTGCTACATAAAAAAGTCGTCTTTCTTCTTCCATCTCAGACGGATAGAGCTTAGAAGAAGGATTGGGGAAAAGATCATCCTCAAGTCCTGTAATAAATACGGTATCAAACTCTAACCCCTTAGCTGCATGTATCGTCATAAGGGTTACCTTGGGGGTGTCATCCTCTTTTTCCTCGGTATCTGTAAGTAACGCGATACTACTAAGAAAGCCATAGAGGGAAGGGGCTATCTCGGACTGTCCATCTGAAGGCATCTCTTCTGTCTGTCCTTTAGTCTCGTCTTCATATGCTCTCAGGGCCGCAAAGAGTTCCTCAATGTTTTCACGTCGCGTCTCACCCTGTGAAGTATCGTCAGATCGTAAATCAGCTTCCATCCCACTGACGGTGAGTATCTGTATTGCTTGCTGTAATGGCGAGTTGTCCGAAGCTGCTATCTGCAAACAGCCATTCACGGTATCAGCAAACTGTTTCACCATCTTCTGTGGTCGAGCGGATAGTGTAGAAGCATAAGTGTCCGGATTAGAGATAATGTGCCAAAGAGACTCTTGTGATTTTTTTGCAAGTTCACGAAGCCTCTGAATGGTGGAAAGTCCTATACCCCGTGCCGGTGTATTGATGACGCGCAAAAGGGAGACATCGTCACACGGATTTAGCGCCATTCGCAGATAGGCAATAAAATCCTTAATTTCCTTGCGCTGATAAAATGATAGTCCGCCGTAAATGCGATATGGAATACCCACTTCCTGGAAAGCCTCTTCAAAGCTCCTACTTTGAGCATTGGTCCGGTAGAGTATTGCCATCTCATTATATGGAACATGGTTTGCGTGCAACTCACCTATGTATTTTCTCACAAACCGCGCTTCACCTCGGTCTGTATCTGCACCATAACAGAGTATAGGGTCACCCTTGGGGCCATTGGCATAAACCTTTTTAGGTAACTGACGCACATTATGACAGATAACGCTATTGGCTGCTTCCACTATGCACGAGGTAGAACGATAGTTACACTCCAATTTGAAAACCCGTGCCGTGGGATATTGCTGCTGAAACATGAGTATGTTCGTTATATCTGCTCCACGAAACCCATATATGCTTTGTGCATCATCACCCACCACACAGATAGACGAGGTAGGAGAAGTGAGTAACCGAAGGATACGATATTGAGCCATGTTCGTATCTTGATACTCATCAACCAATATATATTGGAAACGATTGCGATAACGCTCCGCGACATCAGGATGATTGGTGAGAAGGAGGAAGGTCTGCAAAAGCAGGTCGTCAAAGTCCATTACACCACCCTCAAATAATCGTTGCTGGTATATTTGGTAAATACGTCCTACCTGGGGGATGTTATCTACTTCGTCGCGTTGCCTCGCTTTCGCATCACCGAGATACAATTGTGGCAGAAGGAGCTGATTTTTAGCGCGACTAATTCGTGAAGCAATAAGGGATGGCTTATAAATTTTCTCATCGAGAGAGAGGTCCTTCACTATCTGTTTGATAAGTGAACGTTGATCAGCCGCATCATATATGGTATAATCAACCGGATATCCTATAAGGTCATGCTCCATGCGGAGCAATTTTGAGAAAATGCTATGAAAAGTACCACTCCACAGAGAGTAAGAGAGAGCCTTCTCCGTGTCTATCATCGAGGCAATACGTTCGTTCATCTCTCTCGCTGCCTTATTTGTGAACGTCAATGCCATAATACTCTGTGGGGCAACCCCTTGGCTGAGAAGCCAGGCTATCTTAGACGTGAGCACTCTGGTCTTTCCTGCACCGGCACCTGCCAATATAAGTTGAGGACCATCGTTATAGACGACGGCGGCGCGTTGAGCTTCGTTTAAGGCTGCGAGAAAGTCTTCTTGCTCCATACATTATAGGATAAATCTACACGATAAAGGCATTAGGTATACACCACAGATATTTACTAATTCCCAGTATCTTGCTTGTCATGAGCAATCTTCTTAGTATAGAAATCCACCTGCCTACATGCCTCTTCCAGGTCTCTCTCTTTGACAGAGGGGTGGTTGATACGAAGTAGGCTATCTACACGTACCAATTTATCCTTGGCGATAAACAGGTCAAGACTATCCATCAGTATGATTGCCTGTTGACGGGCAGTGATGGCCAGATAGCACTTCTTACGCATAATATTAATGGTCTTTTTGGCCGTAAGATACTGCCCCTTCTCCATTTGCAGTCTGGCTTGCATCAGATATAGTTTGGCTTCCTGCTCCATTGAGATACGAGCCTCACTGTAGCTGGCCTCATCGTCTGATGCATTGGCAGATTTCGACCGGCAGCCAGCCAGTATAAACATGATTAACAATAGTAAGGTTACAAGTGTAAGTGATAGACGTGTCATAATGTGATGAAAGAAGCAAAAACTATGTAGTAGTATCGGTCAGGAAGAATGTGACGCAGATTTCAGAAGACCTGGCCTTGTACGATGCGATAAAAGGTCAGCCACAAGATTTTAAGGTTCAGCCAGACTGAGCGATGTTCCAAATAATAGAGGTCAAGCTCCAGCCGCATCAGCATTTTGTCCATGGTATCGGTATAACCATTATATAATGTAGCATAGGAAGTCACACCAGGTCTTACAGCATACAACTCTGTGTAACGTGGATTGTGAAGGATAATCTGCTCTATGAAATACGACCTTTCAGGACGCGGACCAACAAATGCCATATCTCCGATGAAGACATTCCATAGCTGAGGAAGCTCATCTAAATGGTGCGCACGCAGAAAGCGACCTGTCGCCGAAACCCGGCTGTCAGTATGCGGCCCTTCACAGAGCTGCGGCCCATCTTTCTCTGCCCCCTCTTCCATGGTTCGAAACTTATAGATGTAAAAGGGAAAACCACCACGTCCAATTCGCTCCTGCTTAAATATAACATGATGGCCAAACTCCCTATATACCAATATATAGCAATATACAAACAACGGAGAGAACAGCACAAGACAAAGCGCTGCCAGCACACAGTCTGCAAAGCGGGTCAACATGCGGCCGAGCAGGCTCATTGGGGGTATATGGGATGGTCGTATATCAGTCATAATATGGTTGGCACATAGCGTAACAAGCCTGAATCCTACCCACGGGAAGGAAGATTTGGACCTCAATGGAATACGGCATCCCATGAGTTGCAAAGGTATGAGTCCAGAATGAGACACATATAGAGGGCCGGTTACACTTTTATTAACGTGCTTGCAATATATTTATTGTGCAGGTCATCCTACCGGGAATATACGGAAACAACATTCCTCACTGAGAATGGGAAGATGACTTGGGGAGGCAAAAGGTATGCTGAGGAAATAACCTCAGCCTGGGTCCTCGCAAATTGCTCGCAAAGGTACATCCTAAAGGTCAAACCAACAATAGCGCTTTACCTAAATTACTAAGCCACGCACTTGATAAGAGATAATTATTTGAATATCTACTATAAGGGAGGCAACCTACTAAGGATACACCCTCGTAGCCTATATTTTGATGAGTTCTATGATCATCGTGGTGGAATTGCTATAGTAATACTCAGCTGATTAAAAAAAGCAAAGCGGGAGACAAAGATTGGTAGTGTTTCACTAAGTGTGTCTGAGGCGAGTTAGCTCAAGCCTGTAGACTT
>CAMAMB010000083.1 GCA_945836755.1 uncultured Bacteroidales bacterium | reverse complement strand
AGGCCAAATCCTTCGGCTTTGCCTTTCTCACTTCGCTCGCCTTGCACTATCTTTGCACCCAATATGAGCATCACCTCTCTACTCCGTCCCCTCTTCGCCCACCGCCTCAAAGCCATCGGGCGATATGCCACTCACGCTGAAGACATTCAGCGCGACACCCTCAAACGCCTCCTCCAACAGGCCGCTCACACGCAGTGGGGACAGCGCTACCACTACGACAGCCTTACCTCCTACGAACAATGGGCCGAGAAAGTGCCCATCAGCACCTACGAAGAACTCAAAGACGACATCGACCGCATGAGACGCGGTGAGGCCGACGTACTGTGGAAGGGGAAAGTCAAGTGGTACGCCAAGTCGTCAGGAACCACCGCCGACAAAAGCAAGTTCATACCCGTCAGCCCACAGGGACTGCGCGACACTCACTACGCCGGCGGCACCGACGCCGTGGCACTCTACCTGCACCATCACCCTAAGAGCCGCCTCTTCGACGGAAAGGCCCTCATACTCGGCGGAAGCCACGCACCTAACTACAACCTGCCCCACAGCCTCGTAGGTGACCTCAGCGCCATACTCATCGAGAACATCAACCCCCTCGTCAACCTCGTCAGAGTGCCCGAAAAGCGCATCGCCCTGCTCCCCGACTTCGAAGAGAAGCGCGACCGCATCGCCAGGGTTGGGCTGCGCAGCCACGTGACCAACATTAGCGGAGTGCCCTCGTGGATGATGGCCGTGCTCACACGCATGCTCGAACTCAGCGGCAAAGACCACATCACCGACATCTGGCCCGACCTCGAAGTCTTCTTCCACGGCGGTGTGGCCTTTACCCCCTACCGCGAGCAGTACAAAAGGCTCATACCCTCCGACAGCATGCACTACCTCGAGACGTACAACGCCTCGGAAGGCTTCTTCGGACTGCAGACCGACCCCACCGACACAGCCATGGAGCTCATGCTCGACTACGGCGTGTTCTACGAGTTCATACCCCTCGAAGACGTCGGTAAGCCCCAACCCCGCATCGTGCCCGTCTGGGGAGTAGAGACAGGGCGCAACTACGCCATCGTCATATCCACCAGCAGCGGGCTGTGGCGCTACCAGATAGGCGACACCGTGCGCTTCACCTCTGTCAGGCCCTACAAGTTCCACATCAGCGGCCGCACCAAGAGCTTCATCAATGCCTTCGGCGAAGAACTCATCGTCGACAACGCCGAAAACGGCCTCGCCGAGGCCTGCAAAGCCACCGGAGCCATCGTCAATGAATACACCGCCGCCCCCGTCTTCATGAACGACGAAGGGAAATGCCGCCACCAATGGGTCATCGAGTTCGAACGGCAGCCCGAAAGCCTCGAAGCCTTCGCCAGCCTGCTCGACGAAGCCCTCCAGCACGTCAACTCCGACTACGAGGCCAAGCGATACAAGGACATCACCCTGCAACGCCTCGAGCTCATAGCAGCACCCAAAGGCACATTCAACACTTGGCTCAAACAGAAAGGCAAGCTCGGCGGACAACATAAAGTGCCGCGACTCAGCAACACCAGACAACACATCGACGAAATACTCGCCCTGCTGGCCTAACACCACCCCAACCCCAACCCATACAGCCCCGTGAAAGCTTACCACCTCCTGCTCCCCCTGCTCATACTCACACTGACAGCCTGCGCCAACCCCGGCTCGGGACCGGACGGCGGACCCTACGACGAGACACCGCCACGCATCGTCGCCACCTCACCCCTCATGGGAGCCACTGCCTGCAAGCCCAAAAAGGTCACCATCACCTTCGACGAAAATATCAAGGTAGAAAACGCGCAAGAGAAAATCATCGTCTCGCCACCCCAGATAGAAGCTCCCGAAATCAAGGCCTCCGGACGCCACATCAGCATCAGCCTGCTCGACACGCTCAAAGAACAGACCACCTACACCATCGACTTCAGCGACGCCATCGTCGACAACAACGAAGGCAACCCCTTGGGCAACTTCACCTACTACTTCAGCACAGGCGAACGCCTCGACACCATGGAGGTAAGCGGCTACGTGCTCGGAGCTGAAGACCTCGAGCCACAGAAAGGCCTCATGGTGGGCCTCCACACCGACCTCTCAGACTCCGTCTTCTTGAAGCAACCCCTCGTCAGAGTGGCGCGCACCGACGCCACCGGCCACTTCGTCATCAAAGGCGTGGCGCCCGGAAAATACTTCATCTACGCCCTCGGCGACATGGACGGAGACTACAGATACACCTACGGCGAAACCCTCGCATGGAGCAGAGACACCATCAGCCCCAGCTGCTTCCCTGACACACGCCACGACACCATCTGGGCCGACACCGCACACATCGACACCATCATCACACGAAACTTTACACACTTCCGGCCCGACAACATCGTGCTCTTCGCCAGCACCGAGAAGCGCCGCGACCGCCTCCTCCTCAAGACTGAGAGAGACCCGGCCTATTTCAGAGCTTACTTCACCGCACCCTCCAACCACCGCCCCCGGGTCAAAGGCCTCAACTTCGACGAGCGCGACGCCTTCATAGAGCAGCGCTCACCTCGCAACGACACCATCACCTACTGGCTGCGCGACACCCTCCTCGTCAACCAAGACACCCTCCGGCTGGCATACACCTACGAAGCCACAAACGACAGCACAGGCCTCAACAGCCTCGTCACAGACACCCTCGAGTGTATACCAAAGGTGCTCTACGCCAGACGCATGGAACTCAAGCAGCAGGAAAAGGCCAAGTTTGAGAAACAAAGAGAAAGGCGACACCGGCGCGGTGACTACAGCCTCGAAACCATGCCGACCGAACCGCTGCAGGTGCGCTACACCATACCTTCGGAGCTGTCGCCCGACCGTAACCTCCACTTCGACCTGCCCGAACCCGCCGCCCGCGTAGATACAGCGGCCTTCCACCTCTATCTCAAAGAAGACTCCATGTACGTCGACGCACCCTTCCGGCTAACCCGAGACTCCCTCAACCTCTTGGGATACACCCTCAGAGCCGAGTGGAGACCGGGCCAAGAGTACGTCATCAACATAGACTCGGCCGCCTTCATCGGACTCTCGGGACGCTGCAACGAAATACGCGACCAGAAATTCAGAATTGCCACCGAAGAGACATACGGCTCACTCTTCCTCCTCATACCCGACGCCCCGCAACAAGCCTACGTAGACCTGCTCGCTGCAAACGGCACCCTCATCAAACGCGTAGCCGTAAACGACGCACGAGCCGACTTCTACTACCTGCAACCCACCACCTGCTACCTACGACTCGTGGCCGACACCAACGGAAACGGACGCTGGGACGAAGCTAACTACGACCGGCAACAACAGCCAGAGACGGTCTACTACTTCCCATACGAACTCACCATCAGGGCAAACTGGGACGTCGAGCAGACATGGCACATCAAAGACCTGCCACACACCCGACAAAAACCGGCAGCCCTCGTCAAGCAAAAGGCCGAGAACAAAAAGACACCCCGAAACCTCAACGCCGAACGCGACAAGCGAAAATAAACGGGCCTCACAATAATTGCCCAACCCCACACAACCATCAACCAATACCTCCCACAATGAAAACCACACTGAAACGACTCGCCCTCACGGCTTGCATACTCGTAGCCCTCGCAGCCACAGCCACCAAGGCCGCCGCACAGTGCTCCTCCAACAATACCGCCTTCAAAAGCGGAGAGACCCTCACCTACGACCTTTACTTCAACTGGAAATTCGTATGGGCCAAAGTGGGCACCGCATCCATGAACACCACACAGACCATCTACCAGGGGAAACCCGCATGGAGGTCATACCTCATCACAAGGGGCTCAAAAAAGGCTGACAAGCTCTTCGTCATGAGAGACACCCTCATGGCTTACATGGACATGGACCTCATACCACGATACTACGTCAAAAAAGCATTCGAAGGCGGCACCTACAGACGCAACGAGGTATGGTACTCCTACCCCAACGCACAGTGTGCCGTCAAAATGAGGTACCAGAAAAACACCAACGAGCCCTCCTTCTCCAGCCAAAGCAGCAAGTACTGCGCATACGACATGATCAGCATGCTACAACGCGCACGCTCCTTCGACGCCACCGGGTGGAAAAAAGGTCACCGCATCAACTTCCTCATGGCCGACGGCAAACACTGCGAGTGGAAGAGCATCGTCTACAGGGGGAAGAAGAAATTCACCATCGAAAACACTACCACCACTTACAACTGCCTTGTCTTCTCGTTCTTAGAGAAGGAGAAGGGCAAGGAGAAGGAGAT
Organism: uncultured Bacteroidales bacterium; assembly: GCA_945836755.1. GTDB lineage: Bacteria > Bacteroidota > Bacteroidia > Bacteroidales > Bacteroidaceae > Alloprevotella. The sequence goes on along the minus strand of CAMAMB010000083.1, from coordinate 1,548 downwards.
TGTCACCTTCTACATCACTGACGACAAAAACCACCTGCCCGTGCGCCTCGACCTCAACCTCAACTTCGGTGTGGCCAAAGCCTTCCTGACAGGCGCCCGCGGCTTGCGTAACCCACAGACCTCGAAGGTGAGCAAGTGACATGCTGCCCACAGCTCCCTCCCTCACCCACCGCCTCGCCGCCAGGGCGTCAAGCCCGGCAGCGAGGCTTTCTTGATACGGATGAAGATAGTCATAGACTCCAAGATACCCTTTGCGCGCGGCGTGGCCGAGCGCTACGGTGAGGTGGCCTACATCGACGGGGCCGCCATCAGCGCTGCCGACGTGCGCGAGGCCGACGCCCTGATCGTGCGCACCCGTACCCGCTGCCATGAGCAGCTGCTCGAGGGAAGCAAGGTGCAATTCATAGCCACCGCCACCATAGGCTACGACCACATAGACACCGCCTACCTGCAGCGCGCCGGCATAGCGTGGACCAACTGTCCGGGATGCAACGCCCGCAGCGTGGCCCAGTACGTGGCCTGCACCCTCCGGCAACTTATGCTCCACGGCTGGCGAGGCATGGGCACTACCCCCCACCCCGTGGGAAGCGGCGCGCCACTCACCCCCTTCAGCCCCGCCGACTTCGGCCGCCTCACCATCGGCGTGGTGGGCGTGGGCCATGTGGGCAGCGCCGTCTGCGAGGCAGCCCGCAACTTGGGCTTTGGCCGCATCCTGCTCTGCGACCCGCCGCGCCGCGAGCGAGGCGACCACCTCCCCTTCTGCAGCCTCGACCGTATAGCCCGCGAGGCCGACGTCATTACCTTCCACACCCCCCTTACCGCCGCCCCCGCCGCCCATCCCACCTTCCACCTGGCCGACGCCGCCTTCTTCGCCTCCCTACGTCGCAGGCCCGTGATTATCAACGCGGCCCGCGGAGAAGTGGTCGACACCGACGCCCTGCTCCAAGCCTTCGACCACGACCGCCTCGCGGCTGCCGTGATCGACACATGGGAACAAGAGCCCCACATCAGCCTCGACCTGCTCAGCCGCAGCTTCATAGCCACACCCCACATAGCCGGATACAGCGCCGACGGCAAGGCCAACGGCACCCGAATGGCCCTGCAGGCCCTCGCCACCCATTTCGGCTTCGACACCGCCCCTCTCGCCGCCGTCTGCCCCCCGACATTGCCCCCCGCATACGACTACCTGCAGGCCAACAACCCTCTCGGCCCGGGCGCCACGCTACCTGCCGACATTGCCGCCGCCGCCGACCTCTGCCCCGACCTCCACCGCTACGACCCCGTACGCGACAGCCTTGCCCTCAAAGCCTGCCCCACCCACTTTGAGCAACTCAGAGGCCACTACCCCCTGCGTCGAGAGTGACGCAAGCCGTGCCCACCCCGCTGCCCCCATCACAGAACGTATATGGTCTGCATCCGGGCCTCACTCCAAGCATCCCAGGAAAAACTCCAAGCATCCCAGGAAAAACTGGAAGCATCCCAGGAAAAACTCCAAGCATCCCCGTTAAAACTGGAAGCATCCCCGTTAAAACTGGAAGCATCCCCGTT
>CAMAMB010000082.1 GCA_945836755.1 uncultured Bacteroidales bacterium | reverse complement strand
GACGATGCGGATGTCTTCGATGCCCGTGACTTCGCCTTCGCCAATCACGCTGACGGTGATCTGACGCGGTGCGGCGCCGGCACTTTCTTCATCGATGATGTCGCCGCGGGAAGCCACGGTGAGATACCAGCGCTGTGGCTTGAGCGCACCCTCGGGGTGATAGAGGCTGCCACCCGTCATGGTGTAGTCGTTGACAGCGTCGAAACTGCTCTTCTCGGCATAGATGCCCGTGAAGGTGTAGAGGCGGGTGACGCTGGCGCAGTCGATGGTCTTGCTTTCGGGCTCGGCGAGGGAGACATTGCTGAGCGTGATGGTCTTGTCGCCGGCTTCGAGGGCGCGGATGAGATAGGGTGTGTTGGGGCGGAGTGTGCCCGAGGTCACCTTCTTCACTTCGAGCACCACCTTCGTGCTGCCGTCGGCTTCCTCATATTCGTGGAAGTTGTTGATGCACGCCACTTCCAGTCCCTGCGCCGTCCAGTCTGCGCTCTTCATGGCGAAGGGCACGTAGAGCGGCTGCCAGTTGGTGTGGCTGAAGCTGCGGGTGTAGGTGAAGTTAATCACATCTTGCGCGGTGGTATATTCTTCTCCGTCTGCCAGCGTCAGCGCCTCGATGTCTGTCGGCCACGTACCGCTGATGATGAGGGTGTAGTCGCCGCTGATGGCTTGACCACCGTATTTGCGTACGCCGATGTAGTAGGCTGTGCCTTTCGTCACGGTGTAGGTGAATATGAAGTTGGAGGTCTCGCCGTCGTCGTTGTAGGTCAGTCGGGTTGTGCCGTCACTGCTCCACAGCGAGCCGTAGGTGTCCCAACTACCCGAGGTGGTCACGGTGAGTTCTCCGTTGCCGGGTGCCACGAAGCGGTAGAGGTTATAGCCGTTGATTTCGTAAAATCCTCCGCTCACGGCTGCGATCTGAATGGTGTGCGTGCCGGCTCCGATGCTCGGGATGGTCACGTCGCAGCCGGTGCAGGAGCCCGTGGCATAGTCAAAGCTGTGACCGGTGCATTTCACCACGGGGTCGGCAATTTCGGCAGTCAGCGCTTCGTCGGTGAAGCAGCGGTGGCAGAGGTCGCACTGCCAGTATTCCACATTGCCGTCGGCGGTGCAGGTTTTCTCCACCGCGTCGTGGTGGGTGGCAATGCCGTGAGTGAAGGTGACGGTGCCATCCGTGTCGGGGCGCGTGTTGCTGAAACTTCCGCCGCTGATGACGCCTGCGCAGGCAATGGTGATGTTGCCCTCAGCATAGACCGTGTGGGCAGAGCCGAGTTGCGGATAGTCGTCCGTGCCGATTTGCTGTCCCCAGGTGCCGGCGGGCGCAACGCTTTGCAGCAGATAGGTCACCATGCCGCTTTGGAGTTCGGCTGTGGTGTAGCCCACGGCCTCGCCGATCCCACTGCAGCCGGCGTCAGAGGCAATTTCCCCAATGCCTCGGGGCGTCTGCACCGTTCCGTTGATGGTCAGGGTGGCATCACTACTGAACACGGCATAGTCCGACAGGGTCAGAGGCGCTTGTACCCCTCCCACCAGCAGGCCGGATGTCTGATAGTTGGACGTTTCGGTCACATTGCCCGTCGAAATCACATTGGAGATGCTGCCGGTAGCTGTTATTAATCCGGCAATGCCACCGACATATTCATTACCTTCCACATTCCCGTGGTTGGCACAATGGGAGACGTTGCCTCCGCTCAGATAACCGGCAATGCCGCCCACGCCATCGTGTGAGCTTTGCAACGCGCCATAGTTGATACAGAAATCAATCGTACCACTGTTCTGACCACAGATGCCGCCTAAAAGACTGTTTGTGCCACTTATCTGTGCGTGGTTGGTGCAATGTGAAATGGTACCGGAATTGAACCCGGCGATACCACCCACGTAATACTTGCCGGAAATCGTGCCATCCGCCACCGTTACGTTGGACACAGTACCGTATAAACCTCCAATTATGGCCGTATTATTGTCAGAGCCTGTAATGCTAACCCCGGTGAACGTGATGTTCCGGATGGTGCAAGAACCGGTATCACCAAAAAAACCGGCATAACGCTGTGACCTATTGACATAGAGGTTTGAGATGGTGTGACCGTCGCCGTCGAAGGTGCCGGACCAGTTGATGGTCAGATCTTCGCGCGAGATGGGTTCCCAAGTGCCGAGGCTCTCAGAGCAGACGGTGCTCATGTCGATGTCGGCGGTGAGTTTGGCGCAGGCAGTGCGGTGCATGGTGGCTGTCTCGCCGTCAGCGGGCGTGTAGGTGCCGTTCACCCAGTCGCGGAACCACGCCAACTGCGCGGCATTGGCAATCTGATAGGGGTTGGCTGACGAACCGTCGCCTGCAGCGGGTTGCTCCGTGGCGACGCTCTGTGCCCACACCGAGGCGGGCAGCATGAGGGTTGCCACGAGCAGCAGTGCCGTGAGCAACCGTTGGGTAAAGATTTTTTTCATTTGATGAATATGTTTGACGAAGATATTGCCTTGTGTCAGTATGAGGACTTCCGTTCCACCGGCCTGTTATGGCTGCATGTCCGTGGTGCAGACCTCTGCTGTATACATAAACTTAGTTCTGAGAACGATAGCTTCGATGCAAAGGTACATAGATCTGTTCAGACATTCCAAGGTGCGTGTCTTTTTTTTGTGCGTCAGAGGGCTGAGGCCGCCGTTACGCCCTTTTCCTTGCCTGTAACAAGGCCACACGGGAATGCTTCCAGAAATTACGGGAATGCTTGGAGTTTAAACTGGGATGCTTGGAGTTTAAACTGGGATGCTTGGAGTTTTTACGGGATGCCTTCGCGGGAAGAAAGGCCGATAAGGTGGGGCGAGAGGAGGCCGCGGCGCCTGAGGACAAGGAGGCTTGGGGGCGGTGTAAGGTGAGAGGGCGGCGGCGCACCTATACGCACCTGATGTGCCAAAACTGCCTGCACATCTTACACGCCGATTGTAAGTGAACGAATGCCAGTGAGTTAGATATGTAGCGTTTGCCGGCCCAACCTTACACAAATGTAGCATTTGGAGGGTAGATTGCGAGACGTAGGCAGAGACCATGGGCCGACAGCTACCGGCATGTGGCAGGTCAGTGCTATGTCTGTGGCGGATTGGACGGAGCATGTGGCAGGTCAGTGCTACGTTCGTGGCAGGTGGAGACTGCAAATCCTACATACGTAACGCGTTGATGAATAGGCTGTTGCGAAGTCAGTGTAAGATGCGGCAGGATTTTTTTTGACCGGCAGTATAGGAGGGGTGGCGCGTGCCGTCGGTGGCGTCAGCCAGTCAGAGCATGCCCATGCCGCGGCGTGGACATGAGAGAGGTCTGCGCCGGCGGGCAGGAACGAGAGGCGAGGGTGAAGAGAGCGGTCGGGGAAGGCGTCCGCCATGGGGCGTGGGGTGCAGCGCAGGTTGTAGTATAAAAATGAGGGTAGAGGTTGGCGGGGGCGGAAATAAAGTGGTAGTTTTGTCCTCACAAAGCGGGGCGACCGTTCCGCGCCACCGCCTTCATCCGTCCGTCAGTTCAATTTATAAATATACATATCATGGAAAAGATAAAAGGGCTGATCAATGCCCCCTTTACGCCCTTCACCGCCGAGGGTGAAGTAAATCTTGCCCCCATTCCCGCCTACGCAGCCCTTCTGGCCCGCAACGGTCTGAAGGGAGTCTTCATCAACGGCTCTTCGGGTGAAGGCTACCTGCTCACCGAAGAAGAGCGTATGCGGCTGGCCGAGGCCTGGATGCAGGCAGTGCCCGAAGGGTTTAAGGTCATCGTGCATGTGGGCAGCACCTGTGTGAAGAGCAGCCGCCGCCTGGCTGCCCATGCCCGGGAGATAGGGGCGTGGGGCATCGGCGCCATGGCCACCCCCTTCCCCCGCATCGGCAGGGTGGAAGAGCTGGTGAAGTACTGCGAAGAGATAGCCTCCGGCGCCCCGAACCTGCCCTTCTACTATTACCACATACCGGCCTTCAACAACGCCTACCTCTCCATGTACGACTTTCTGCAGGCCGTCGACGGCCGCATCCCACAGTTTGCCGGCATCAAGTACACCTTCGAGAGCCTCTATGAATACAACCGCTGCCGCCGCTACCGCAACGGCAAGTACGACATGCTGCACGGCCAGGATGAGACCATCCTGCCCTGCCTCGCTATGGGAGGCGCACAGGGCGGCATAGGCGGTACGACCAACTACAACGGGCGCGTGCTGACCGGCATCATTGAAGCCTGGGAGGCTGGCGACCTCGACAAGGCCCGCGAGCTGCAAGAGTTTGCGCAAGACGTCATCGACGTGATCTGCCACTTCCGCGGCAACATAGTGGGCGGCAAGCGCATCATGAAACTCATAGGGCTCGACCTCGGGCCTAACCGCACCCCCTTCCGGAACATGACCGACGAAGAAGAGGCCCGCATGAAGCAAGAGCTGGAGGCCATCCACTTCTTCGAACGCTGCAACCGATAATCGCCGACGGCCACCTCAGACCCGTTTCATCCCTTCCCCCCCCCGTCATCCCCGCCTTATGTCCCGCCTTCTGACCCTTCTGCTTCTCGTGCAGAGCAGCCTGTGGCTGTCAAGCCTCCGCGTGACGGCCCGCGCGGCCACTACGTCGTTCAACACCGTGAGCCTGCGCTCGCTTCCCCCGCTTGCGGTGGGCTGCGACGAGGGCGTGTCGGCCCCCTTTATAGCCACCGTGAACGGCCGCCTGTGGGTGGGCGGCGGTTGCAACTTCCCCCATCGCCCGGCCGCCGAGGGCGGAGAGAAAGTCTACTATGCCGCCATCTACGAGCTCGACGGACTGCAACCGGCGGGCCGTTGGCGCAAGGTGGGCAGCCTGCCGCGGCCATTAGCCTACGGTGTGAGTATGACTGTGCCCGAGGGCGCAGTGTGGGTGGGCGGCTGCAACGCAGAGGGTAGCCGGTCCGAGGCCTGGTTGGTGACGGCCGACGGCCAGGGCCTTCCGAGGCTGAAAGCGCTGCCCTCCCTGCCCGTGGCCCTCGACCAGATGGGCGGTGCTTACGGCGGTGGTTACCTCTATGTGGCCGGCGGTCAGACGAACGGCTGTCCGTCGCAGGCAGCCTTCCGCTTAGCCTGGCCCGGCGGCAAGTGCTGGGAACGGCTGCCCGACCTGCCCGGCCGTGCCCGTCTGCAGCCCGCCGCCGCGGTGCAGAACGGCGCTGCAGGCGCCTGCCTCTACGTGATGGGCGGCTTCTATCCGTCCCGGGGCGCGACCGCAGCGGCCACCCATACGGCGGGCCTCTACCTCCATCCCGTGAGCCGCCGCTGGATGCCCACCGCGCCCATGAAGCCATGGGGACGCAGCGACACGCTGGCCCTCGTGGGGGCGCAGGCTGTGGCGTCAGGCTGTGCCCACGTAATCGGCTTCGGCGGAGTGGACCGCGCGCGCTTCGACGCCGCCCTCAATCAGCCCGACACGGCCAAGGCCGCCTATCTCTCGCAGCCGGTGGACTGGTATCGCTTCCGCCGCGAGCTGTTAGTGTACCATACCCTTACCGACACCTGGGCGCTGCACGACGCCGGCAGCCTGCTGGCCCGTGCCGGTGCCGCCGTGGTGGCGATGGGCAATGAGTGGATCGTGGTGGGCGGCGAGCTGAAGCCCGGTGTGCGTTCGTCGGCGGTGACGGCCGTCAGCCTGGCGGCGACGCCCACCTTCGGCGCCCTGAACTGGGCGGTGCTGGCAGCCTATCTGGTAGGCATGCTGCTGCTGGGCTACTACTTCATGCGCCGCGAGGGCGGGGCCGACGACTTCTTCAAGGGCGGTGGTCGCATACCGTGGTGGGCGGCAGGCATCAGCATCTACGCCACCATGCTCAGCGCCATCACCTACA
>CAMAMB010000081.1 GCA_945836755.1 uncultured Bacteroidales bacterium | reverse complement strand
GAATACTGACGCTCTACGGATTTCAGAGTACCTTTGCACCTTCACTAACGTACACCCTAAACTCCACTCCCATACATGGAAGCAACCCAACACCTGGTAGACACCATCATCGAAGGTATACACGAGAAGAAAGGACGCGACGTGGTCACTGTCCAAATGGAGCAAATTCTGACTGCCCCCGCCGCCTACTTCGTCATCTGCACCTGCGGCTCGCCGCAGCAGGTCTCGGCAGTCTGTGACAGCGTCGAAGAATTTGCCCGCAAGAAGGCAGGCGAAAAGCCGGCCCACGTCATTGGCAAGCAGAACGGCCAATGGGTAGCCATGGACTACGGCACAGTGATGGTACATATCTTCATGGAAGAGGCAAGGGAGCACTACTCGCTCGAAGACCTATGGAGCGACGCAGTGCTTACCCACTACCCTGACGTAGACTAACCCACCAACGTCTACAAGCTATTCACCCACTGACACAACGATCCGAATGGCTCCTAAGAAAGCGAACAACAGACTTCCACGCAAGCCGGAGAAAACGCCCGGCTTCAACCTCACCTGGCTCTTCATCGCCATCATCCTGGGCCTCAGCCTCTATTACTTCCAGCTCACCGGGAGCGAGAGCGGAGGCATTGACAGGGAGGTGAGCTACACCGCCTTCAAGGCTTACATCACCAACGGCTACGGTCAAGAGGTCATCGTCGACAAGACAAGCGGCACAGCCCGCCTCGTCATCAAGCCCGAACACATCAGAGAGGTCTTCAAGGCCGGCACAAAGGACACCGGCAGCAAGCCCACCATCTCAGCCCGCTATCCCGACACCCAGTCGCTCAACAGCTTCCTCGAAGCTTCCCTGCAGCAGGGCACCGTGAAATATGAAGAGAACAACAGCATCTGGACAAGCCTCCTCACCTCGCTGCTGCCCCTTGCCCTCCTCATCGGCGTATGGGTATTCTTCATGCGACGCATGAGCGGCGGCCCCGGAAGCGGTGTCTTCAGCGTGGGAAAGAGCAAGGCCCAGCTCTTCGACAAGAACGGCGACAATACCAAGGTCGTCACCTTCAAGGACGTGGCCGGCCAGGAAGGCGCAAAGCAGGAAATCAGAGAGATAGTAGACTTCCTCAAGGCGCCGGGCAAGTACACGGAACTGGGAGGCAAGATACCCAAAGGCGCCCTGCTCGTAGGCCCTCCCGGCACAGGTAAGACGCTGCTGGCCAAGGCTGTGGCCGGCGAGGCCGACGTGCCCTTCTTCAGCATGGCCGGCTCCGACTTCGTCGAGATGTTCGTCGGCGTCGGCGCCAGCCGTGTGCGCGACCTCTTCCAAAAGGCCAAGGAAAAAGCCCCCTGCATCGTCTTCATTGACGAGATAGACGCCATCGGACGAGCACGCGGCCGACAAGCCAACATGGGCAGCAACGACGAACGCGAGAACACCCTCAACCAGCTGCTCACCGAGATGGACGGCTTCGGCACCAACTCCGGCGTCATCATCCTCGCTGCCACCAACCGCGTCGACATCCTCGACCCGGCGCTGCTGCGTGCAGGACGCTTCGACCGCCAGATACACGTCGATCTGCCCGAGCTCTCCGAGCGCGTAGCCATCTTCAAGGTGCACTGCCGCCCGCTCAAAATGGACCGGTCGCTCGACATCGAACAGCTGGCGCGCCAGACTCCCGGCTTCTCGGGCGCAGACATCGCCAACGTATGCAACGAAGCGGCGCTCATGGCCGCACGCCACAACCGCAAGGAGGTAGGCAAACAGGACTTCATGGACGCCATCGACCGCATCATCGGAGGCTTGGAGCGAACCTGCAAAGTCATGACCGAGGAGGAGAAACGCACCATCGCCATACACGAAGCCGGCCACGCCGCCGTGTCCTGGCTCCTGCAATATGCCAACCCGTTAGTCAAGGTGACCATCGTGCCGCGCGGGCAGAGCCTCGGCGCCGCCTGGTACATGCCTGAAGAAAGGTCTAACTCTACAAAGGAGCAAATGCTCGACCAGTTCTGCTCCATCCTCGGCGGTCGCGCGGCCGAGGACCTCTTCATCGGCCACATCTCCTCAGGCGCCCTCGACGACCTGCAACGCGTGACCAAGGGCATCTATGCCATGGTCGTCTACTACGGAATGAGCCCCAAGCTCCTCAACGTAAGCTACTATAACACCCAACAGGAATACAGCTTCGCCAAACCCTACTCCGAAGCCACGGCAGAGACCATCGACCGCGAAATTGCGGCCATGGTCGAGGAGCAATACCTCCGCGCCAAGGCTATCCTGCAGCAACATGCCGCTCAACACAGGGAACTCGCCGAGCTGCTCATGGAGCGAGAAGTCATCTTCACCGAAGACGTGGAGCGCATCTTCGGACCGCGACGCTGGAAGAGCCGCACCGAAGTGCTCATGGAGGAAGAAGCCATCAAGCTGGCCAACGAACGCACGCGGAAGCTCGAAGCCGAAGCCGCCGCTGCACAGACCGAGAGCGCCACAGCTCCGGCTGAGACCGAGGCTGCTCAGCCTGAAGCCGCCACCGCACAAGCCGAGAGCGCCACAGCTCAGCCCGAAGACACCGACGCTGACGCTCCCACCGACACCCCACCGGCCCATCCCGCATAGCCTCCCGCCGCCAGGCCCGCAGGTTGCCCCCGCGCCGCCCTGCCCCGCAGACATCACCTTCACCCTCCTACCCCCTCAGACACACCTTGGCATGAACAATCTACTGACCCGCAGCCTCACCGGCATACTCTTCGTAGCCATACTCGTGGGCGCCATCTGCTTCTCGCCCACTTCCTTCATCGCTCTCTTCGCCCTCATCACGGGCCTCACCATGTGGGAGTTTTCCACCCTGGTCAACGACCATGCCGGGGCGCAAGTCAACCGCCTCATCAATAGCGTGGCCGGCGTCTACCTCTTTGTCTGCATCGCCGGCTACTGCGCCGACCTCGTCCCGCCCAAGGCCTTCATCCCCTACCTCGTCACGCTCGTCTACCTGCCGGTCAGCGAGCTCTATCTGCGCCACAGCGACCCGCTGAAGAACTGGGGATATGCCTTCGCCTCGCAACTTTATGTTGCCCTCAACCTGAGCATGCTCAGCGTGCTGGCTTTCCAGTACGACCCCATGTCCAATCAGACCGTCTTCCAGCCGGCCCTGCCCCTCGCCCTCTTCGTCTTCCTGTGGACCAACGACACCGGCGCCTACTGCGGGGGCTCGCTGCTGCATCGCCGCTTCCCCGCCAAGCTCTTTGAGCGCGTCTCGCCCAAGAAGTCGTGGGTCGGCAGCCTCAGCGGAGGCCTTCTCTGTCTGCTGGCAGGCTATCTCTTCTCCCTCTTCTGCCCCGGCCTGCTCTCGCTGCCGCAGTGGCTGGGCATGGCCTTGGTGGTCTGTGTGTTCGGCACGTGGGGCGACCTCGTCGAGAGCCTTCTCAAGCGCCAGCTCGGCGTCAAAGACAGCGGCACCCTGCTCCCCGGCCACGGCGGCATGCTCGACCGCTTCGACTCCTCCCTGCTCGCCATCCCTGCCGTGGTCATCTATCTCTACACGATACAGGCGTTCTGACCTGCGCCCGTTCCCAATAAAGTCTGCATACACGTCGAAGCCCCACCCCGGCCTTTTGGCCTTCGGGTGGGGCTTTCTTCGCACAAAATGTCAGGTTATAATGGTTTGCTAATGGTAGAGTCGCGCGCGGCCACTATGTGGAGGTCTCTGAGCGTCAGTTCCTCGACGCCGCCCTGAGCCGTGCCGGCCTTCTGTGCCTTGTCGCCCGTGATGAGCCGCACGGTCAGCGGGCCGCCGCGATGGTGAAAGACGGGCGAGGCCACATAGTCCCACTTGGCCTGCACCTCTCTGAAGTGTTCGTCGAGGTCGTCAATGGTCAGCTGACGGGGGAAGAAGCTCATGGCATTGAGCTGCGCGAGATTGGCGTCGCTGAGGCTACCCCGCCGGTGGCTGCGGCGCGACGGCAGAGGTATGGTGGACATCAGCGTGTCGCCGGCGGCCACGTCTACCCGCGCTCCCTCACCCTTGGAGTGCACCAAGAGTTCTACGTGATAGTTGCCTGCGGGATAGTCCTCGGTCAGGCTCAGCTGCACCGCCATCGGACGGGTGTCTCTGTCGCGTTCAAAGCTGATACAGTCGTCGTAGCCTTCGTCGGTGAGGAACTTGGCCGTGTCGAAGAGGAAGTCGTGCGCATTGTCCACGTTGTCCAGACGCTCAATGCGCCATCCCGTGTCCTTCACATAGTCATAGCAGCTGAGGTAGAGGTAATGCCCGTCGACCGACTGCTCCTGCCGCTGTTTCTCCTCCACATACTTGTTTATCTTCCATATAGGTAACACCACGAAGACAACGCTGCACACGAGGCTGAGCAGGGCCACCGTCACGAGGGTGACGCGCACCGACGTAGAGAGGCGGCGGGCCGGGTTGGTCACCACCAACGAGCGCACCAGCCCGTAGAGCACGATGCCAAGGAAGGTGCAGCCGGCCACTGCCGCAATCCATAACTCGGGCACTGCGCCCACCACGCTCACAAAGGCTTCGCTGTAGGGAGCGGTGAGAAGGTCGGCGCTGACGAGCAGCTGCCAGCCGGAGAAGGTGCCCACGCAGAGGGTCACCACGAAGAAGATGGCCGTGAGGATGAGACCTATGACCATGAAGAGCAGCACGACCTTGATGCAGAACACGACGATGCTCCACAACGTGCCGAGGAAGGAGCGTGCCGAGCTTTGCACGCCGGGGGAGTGCAGGTAGCTGTTGGCCTTGTCGACGGCGCGCATGAGTTCTTCGTTGAGAGTGGTGGGATTGACGGGGCGCCCTTTCATCTGCAGGCGGTCTTCGGCCGTGATGGCCTCGGGCACGATGGCCCAGAAGGCGAGGTAGACCAGGGCCACGGTCATGAAGCTGAAAATGGCCAGCACCACGAGCATGATGCGCCAGGGCAGCGGATCGGTGGCGCCGAAGTAGTGGCAGATGCCCGACATGACGCCGCCCAGAATGCGGTCGTCTGGATCGCGGAAGAGCTTGCGCGAGAAGAAGGCTTTGCCGCCTCCGGCCTCAGCCTCGGGCGCAGGTCCGGAGGCGGCAGTGGCTGTCTCGTCTGCCGCGCCGGTTTCTGAAGGCTCGACCTCGGGCATCTCGTCGGCCTCGGCGTCCATCTGTTCGGGGTTGCCTATGCGGGCAATGAGCTCGCGCACATGGTCGATGTTGATGGCCTCTACGCCGCTCGCGCGCAACTCGCTGAAGATTTCGGCCACACGGTGTTCTATGTCGTCGGCTATTTCGTCGCCGCCTTCGCGACGTCCAAAGTAGCGCTTCATGTTCTCAAGATATTTCTCAAGCAGGGCACAGGCGTCTTCATCGATGGCGTAGAGCGTGCCGAAGAGGTTGATGGTGATATTCTTTTTCATAAGGAGTGAAGTAGGGGTAAGGTAGAAGGTGAATGGGTGGGAAGGCTCCGGCGCGGCATCGGTTCGCGTCGCGCTGTTCTTCTTTATGCCGGCGTGGCGGCCGGGTCCTGCGGTTGCGGCGGCCGGGCCGGGGCTTCACTGCCTGGCGGCAGACGATGATCCTTGAGCAGACCGACGGTGCGGCTGAGCTGTCCCCAGGCGTCGTCGAGCAGTTGCAGGAAGAGGCGGCCGTCGTCGGTCAGGGCGTAATACTTGCGCGGGGGACCTTGCTGCGACTCTTGCCACTCGTAGCTCAGCAGCCCGTCTTTCTTCAAGCGTGTGAGCAGGGGGTAGAGCGTTCCCTCGACCACCATCAGCTCTGCCTCTTTCAGGCGAAGGATGATGTCGTTGGCGTAGCTGGCCTCCTTGTTGAGCAGAAGCAGGATGCAGTACTCCAACATGCCCTTGCGCATCTGTGATTTAGCATTGTCTACATTCATCGTTAGGGGGGATTGGTTGTACGCTGCAAATATAGAGAATAGAAATAGTACTATGCTTTACAAGGTACTATAAATCTTTCTTCTTTAATATTTCTTATGGTTTTAAGAAGGGTTCTGTCTTTATTTCGTCTGCACCTGTCGCCAGAGGGGCGGCATGCGCGGGCAGCTGTATGGTGTTAGCCGCCGGTACACCCTATGCCCGCCTCTATGGCACGCGGGTTTGAAAAGGCAGGGGGTACATCCCGTGAAAACCACATGTACATCTAGGAAAAACTACATGTACATCCAGGAAAAACTACATGTACATC
>CAMAMB010000080.1 GCA_945836755.1 uncultured Bacteroidales bacterium | reverse complement strand
TTGCCGGCATGCACCTGTCTTGGCAGCCAACTGCGCGCCGTTAGTCAGCCCAAGGCTTCCCGACTTGCCGGCATATAAATCTATATAATCAACTGCGCGCCAATCATCCAGCCATTGCTTCTGCGTTTTGTCGGCGCGCAAACCGGTTCATAGGTATGTACAGACCGTGCCGTCGATGCCCTATGAGGGGGACGTCGGTCCGTGTCAGGTTCTGCGCCCGACTTTTGTAAACGTGTGCCGACGATCGAGATCAGTCGGCCTATGCAGCCGCCTATTGCGGCACGCTCATTCGAAGGCAACGGGTGTAGAAAACCGCCTATTGGTGGGGTAGGGGAACGGCATGGGAAGAGAGAGTAGAGGGCAGTGAACCCTCGGGTCATCAATCGCACAGTTTAGCTGCATGGTCGGGCTTCAGGTGTCAATATATTTCAACCATTTGGGTACGGCTTTGACTACATCCGCAGAGGGGGAGAGAAGGTGTAGAGTGCTACATTTATGGCAGGTGCAAGTTTCAAATGCTACATACTTAATAAGCTGAAGTGCAGAGAGATGTAAGATTAGTGTAAGATGTGTAAGTAAAAACGAACATCCACATATTGTATATAGGAAAGCAACCCCCACACACCTTGCACCAAGGCTCAGCTTGTCGGTTTTTTGCAAGGTAATAGTTCTTCCCGCCACGCCAAGGCATCTAAGAAAAACGGGAAGCATTCCAGGAATTACTGGGAGCATTCCCGTGAGCCTATTATGCCAGGGCGATAAATGCCGTAGCGGCAGAGCGAGAGGCCTGTGAGGCGACCTTCACCGTCTGCTTGTCATCGGTGGTCCGTGACGGAGGGCGGCGTCATCCGACCGCCATGCGAGGGCGTGGCCATTCTTTTCGAGAAGGTGGCGAAAGAGGCCAGAGCCCCCTGCCCGTGTCAGAGATAAGGTGGGGCACGTATGGTGACGGGCCGGCAGCCCTCGCGGTGGAAGGCAAGCAGGGCGGTAAGAGATGTCTCTTTTTCCCAAAGCCAAAATAAATAGCCGCCAAACTTTGGTGATTTCAGCGCCTTGCACTACCTTTGCTGCCAAAGACAACGGCATGTGGCGGCCGGCCCTATCCATGCGCCTGTTTCCCGTCCTGCCGTAGATTGTCAGTAGGTCCGGCGGCTTCAGTGCCGCAGGTCATGCTGACAGCGTAGTTTGATAGTCTCACCATCATCTTCTATATACCAAAACTCAAAACATGGAATATTCACACGAAGTTCAGAACATGTGTTGTGTAGCCAAAGGCCCCAACCATGGTCCCGCTCCTATTCCTGAAGAAGGAAAGTGGGTACAAGCAAAGGAAATCAAAGACATCTCAGGCCTTACTCACGGTGTGGGATGGTGTGCTCCCCAGCAGGGTGCCTGCAAGCTCACTCTTAACGTGAAGGAAGGCGTCATCGAAGAATGCCTTGTAGAAACCATCGGCTGCTCGGGTATGACCCACTCCGCCGCCATGGCCAGCGAGATACTTCCCGGCAAGACCATTCTCGAGGCCCTCAACACCGACCTCGTATGCGACGCCATCAACACAGCCATGCGTGAGCTCTTCCTCCAGATTGTGTACGGACGCACCCAGAGCGCATTCTCCGAAGGCGGTCTTGTGATTGGCGCAGGCCTTGAAGACCTCGGTAAGGGTCTCATCAGCCAGACCGGTACACTCTATGGCACGAAGGTCAAGGGCAGCCGTTACCTCCAGCTGACAGAAGGCTACATCACCAAGATGTTCCTCGACAAGGACGACCAGGTGTGCGGCTACGAGTTTGTACACATGGGCAAGTTCATGGACGCCATCAAGAAGGGCGTAGCAGCCGACGAGGCCCTCAAGAGTGTAACCGGCACCTATGGCAGAACAACTGCCGAGCAAGGTGCAGTGAAAAGCATTGACCCACGTAAAGATTAAGGAGGACACCGACTATGATTAGAGAAGTAAAATTTGAAAGCCAAGACCGTCGCATCAAGCAGATACTCGCTGCTCTTAACAAGCACGGCATCAAAGACATTGAAGAGGCTAACCAGATCTGTGAGTCTTACGGACTGGATCCCTATCAGGAGTGTGAGAGCACCCAGATGATTTGCTTCGAGAACGCCAAGTGGGCCTACGTCGTGGGTACAGCCATCGCCCTCAAGGAGAAAGCCAAAGACGCTGTAGAGGCTGCCGAATATATAGGCGAAGGCCTTCAGGCATTCTGCATCCCCGGCTCTGTGGCTGACGACCGTAAGGTTGGTATCGGTCACGGCAAGCTTGCTGCCCGCCTCCTCTCCCCCGAGACCAAGTGCTTCGCCTTCCTCGCCGGCCACGAGAGCTTCGCTGCCGCAGAAGGCGCTATCAAGATTGCACAGATGGCCAACCAGAGCCGCCCCGAGGATAAGCCCCTCCGCTGCATCCTCAACGGCCTCGGCAAGGACGCTGCCATGATCATCAGCCGTATCAACGGCTTTACCTATGTGCAGACCCAGTTTGACTATTACAGCGGAGAGCTGAAGGTGGTGAAGACCATCCCCTATAGCGACGGTCCCCGCGCCAAGGTTAACTGCTATGGCGCAGACGATGTGCGTGAAGGTGTGGCCATCATGTGGAAGGAAGATGTAGACGTGTCCATCACCGGTAACTCTACCAACCCTACCCGCTTCCAGCACCCCGTAGCCGGTACTTACAAGAAGGAGCGCGTGCTCGCCGGTAAGCCCTACTTCAGTGTGGCTTCAGGCGGTGGTACGGGCCGTACCCTGCACCCCGATAACATGGCTGCCGGTCCCGCTTCATACGGTATGACCGACACCCTCGGCCGTATGCACTCCGACGCACAGTTCGCAGGTTCCAGCTCCGTGCCCGCCCACGTAGAAATGATGGGCTTCCTCGGCATCGGCAACAACCCCATGGTGGGCTGCTCCGTAGCCTGCGCCGTGAAGGTTGACCTCGCGCTGAACAAGAAGTAAAGTAGCCGCAAACAGCGGTTTCCCCCTTCGTCGTCGCCGACAAATAGGCCAAGCCTCCGAGACTGTTCCCGGGGCTTCGACCTGTGAAGGGTGCACTTTGTTGAATAACCTCTCCCACTACTCCCTGTAGTTGTGGGAGAGGTCCTTTTATATGGCTGCGTGGCCGCTTTGCGCGGTCAGCCGCAAGCCACGGCAGATTATCAGAACTGCGCAAGCCGGACAGCTGAGGCTGAGGTGACACGGCAGGCATTGTTCTTAGAAGAAGAATAACAGACATCTTATCCCCCTCCTCCTTATGCACTCCATCTTCCGGCTATCCGGCCGTCTCCTCCTCCTCATGTCCTTCGTGATGGCAGCCACTGTCCTGATGGCAGGCCCGGTGTATCCCTATCGCAACCGCAGTCTGCCAACAGCCGAGCGTGTGGCCCTTGACATGGCTTGTGCGTCCATGGTCCTGCTTAAGAATGAGGCCGACGTCTTGCCGCTTTCAGCTAATCCGGGAGAGCCAATAGCGTTAGTGGGCCCCTTTGCCACCATGCAGAATGACCTTTTGGGGAGTTGGACAATGATGGGGGCGCGGTGAGGAGGTTATTCCTGTATCGCAGGCCATGGCACGCCCATTCCCGCAGACCGTCTTGTGCAGGGAGGCTGTTCTCGGAACGGAGTAACATCGGACTATATCAACGGCATAGATAGCCTCATAGGTCAGGCCACTACGGTGGTCGTCTGCTTGGGGGAGTTCAGTGGTCTTATAGGCGAAGGCGTGAGCACAGCGAGCCTTACCCTGCCTGAAGAGCAACTTCAGCTGTTGGAGGCGGTCTATGCCACAGGTCGCAAGACAGTGGTGGTACTTTTCAACGGACGGCCACTGGTGCTCGACCGTGTGCTCTCCCATTGTGATGCCCTGTTAGAAGCTTGGTACCCCGGCACAATGGGCGGCGAGGCAGTGGCCGCCTTGCTCCTGGGCGAGCGCAATCCTTCGGGGAAACTCGTGCAGACCTTCCCGCCCTATGTGGGACAAGTGCCCATAGCCTATAATGCTCGCAGAACCTTCGCACGGGTCAATCACAGCGACCTGCCAACGGGACCACAATTCCCCTTTGGCTATGGCTTGACATACACCAGCTTGCATTATGACCCCCCTGTCGTCGACCGTATTGAGTATGTGGAAGGTGACACGGTGCGTGTGAGTGTAAGGGTGCACAACACAGGACTCCGCCCATGTCGCGAAGTCGTTCAGCTCTATCTGAGAGATGAGGTAGCTTCGGTCATTCCCCGCGAGAAGGAACTCCGGGCCTTCCGCGTAGTGCCTCTTGAAGCAGGTGAGCGCCGCCGGGTGGAGTTCGAACTGCCGTCCGATGCCTTCAAGTTATACGACGGCCGCTATCGTTATGTCTTAGAGCCAGGCAAGTTCTCCCTCTTGACCAGCCCACACTCCGAGGCCCTTCAGGGAGTAGATATTTGCTTTACTCGATAACGCCCCCACCTCCCACGCTCCGCCCCCATTCTTTGCGCCCCTTCCTCCATCCTTTCGCATCATCGCCCCCATTCATTTAACCCCTTCCCCTCATCCTTTCCCCATCCTCCACACGTCCGACCACACCCTTTTCGCTCAGCACCCAACCTTTCACACCCTCGCCCCCATTTCCCACATCCCGCTCCCATTCTTCGCGCCCCTTCCTCCCCCATCCTTCACACATCTCAGCACACCCTTTTCGCCCAGCCCCCATTTCCCACATCCCGCTCCCATTCTTCGCACTCGTTCCTCTATCTATTGCACCTCCAAGCATACCCACTTTCCCATTATCCTCCATCCTTCACACAATCCGCTCCAACCATTTCATACCTTCCTCCATCCCTCACGCCTCTGGGCACATCCACTTCTCCCCTGCACCCCATTCTTTCACACCATCGTCCCCATTAGCCACGTCCTCGCCCCAACGATTTCACCCCCGCTCCCATTCTTCACATCTCTGGACACACCCTTTTCGTCCCTTCTTCCATCCTTCACACCTCCAAGCACATCCACTTCTCCCTTGCATCCTATTCTTCCACACCATCGTCCCCATTAGCCACGTCCTCGCTCCAACGATTTCACCCCCGCTCCCATTCTTCACATCTCTGAACGCACCCTTTTCGCCCCTTTCTCCATCCTTCACACTTCCAAACACACCCACATCTCCCCAGCATTCTATCTTCTCGCACCATCGCCCCTACCATTTCACATCTTCTTCCATCCTTTACACATCTCAGCACACACTTTTCGCTCTGCATCCCACCCTTCACACCTCCAAGCACATCCGCTTCTCCCTAGCATCCTATCCTTTCACACCCTCGCCCCCATTAGCCACACTTCGTCCCCATTCTTCGCACACCTTCCTCCATCCCCACACCTCCGGGCACACCCACATCTCCCCAGCACCCCATTCTTTCGCACCCTCGCCCCCACTTACCACGCCCCGCTCCCATTCTTTGCGCCCCTTCTTCCATACTTCACACATCTCAGCACACACTTTTCGTCCAGTACCCAACCTTTCGCATCATTGCTCCCATTCTTTGCGTTCCTTCCTCCACCCTTCACACATCTCAGCACCCACTTTTCGCTCTGCATCCCATCCTTCACACCTCCGGGCACATCCACTTCTCCCCTGCACCCATCCTTTCACACCATCGTCCCCATTAGCCACGTCCTCGCTCCAACCATTTCACCCCCGCTCCCATTCTTCACATCTTTGAACACACCCTTTCACCCCTTCCCCCTGTCCTTCACACCTCCGGGCACATCCACTTCTCCCCTGCACCCATCCTTTCACACCATCGTCCCTATTAGCTACACTCCGCTCCCATTCTTCGCGTCCCTTCCTCCACCCTCCACACCTCCGAGCACATCCACTTCTCCCTAGCATCCTATCCTTTCACACCCTCGCCCCCATTAGCTACACTCCGCTCCCATTCTTCACGCCCCTTCCTCCATCCTTCACACCTCCGAGCACATCCACTTCTCCCCTGCATCCTATCTTCTCGCGCCATCGCCCCAACTTCTCACACTTTCCCCCCTCCTTCACACCACTTCGCATCCACCTCCCACACCCAAGCCCATCTTCATCCCCCACATTCCCCGAGGTAAGGGGGTAATCTTAGATGTACATGTAGGAAAACCTAGATGTACATGTAGAAAAACCTGGATGTACATGTAGGAAAACCTAGATGTACATGTAGGAAAACCTGGATGTACATGTAGGAAAACCTGGATGTACATGTA
>CAMAMB010000079.1 GCA_945836755.1 uncultured Bacteroidales bacterium | reverse complement strand
AAAGATCAAATCCTTCGGCTTTGCCTTTCCTCTTCGCTCGCCTTGCACTATCTTTGCCAGCGCGATACACAAGAAATGCTCGTTCCCGGACCTTCCGAAGGTTATGTCTGTGAAAATGCAACGCCTCAACGCCTTGATTGCCATTGCTCTATTGTTCGTGGCGGTCGTATTGCCTCATCATCACCATGAGGCTGTGGATGCGTGCTACCCTTGGCCGTGGTGTGCCGCTACGAAGGCGGTGCCCTGTGAGGCTGATGCTGCTCAGCGGACTGCTTGCGGCCACGACGCCCACGGTTCCACTCCCTGCGACGATGCTGGCGGCCACGACCATTCCGCCCATCTCTGTGCCCATCATGTCCTCGCGCTTGTCTGGCGTGCCGATATGGTCTATGGGGGTGTAGGTCAGGGACAGCTCTCCCCGTGGGCCTTTTTGCCCGCGGGCTCTCTTGTGCTTCCGCCACCCTTCTTGTGCCACTTACCTGCGTCGGGGACGCCATGGCAGGTAGGTTTCTCTTCTGCGTCCCTATTTTCTCACGTGCTGCGCCGCGGTCCGCCGGCGCCATGTCCCGTGAAGGCCTGAGCGGCCTGTTTCCCGATAGTCTTTTCCCCTTTCATGGTGCATGCCCATAGGTCTATGGGCGTTGCTCCGACGTCCTCGCTCGCGCGCATTATATATATGCGTGTGGCTGCATGACGTTGAAACCACCTCCTCTCCATTTTCTCACATTCTATGAAGTACACATCGTTCCCTATACCCTTATTCGCAGTGGCCGCGCTCTTTTTCGTGAGCTGCCACTCCTGCCACGACGACCATGACCACGGCCACGCTGAGGCCGTCGAAGGCGCAGCCCATGCCCACACCGACGGCGCCCACGACGAGTCGGCCGGCCATGGCGACGAGATAGTGTTAGACAGCGTTGCAGAGCGGGAAGCCGGCGTGGTCACGGCCACAGTGACGCCCCGTTCCTTTGCCGAGGTGATTGAAGTGGCCGGACGTATTGAGCCGGCCGCCGGCAGCGAACAGACACTCTGTGCCCCGATGGCGGGCATGGTGCGCTTCGACGCGGCCCTGACCGAAGGGCTTGCCGTCAAGGCCGGCCAGAGTCTTCTCAGTATCGACGCCGGCAGTCTGGCCGATGGTAATCCTCCCGCTGCCGGTCAGGCTGAGCTGGAGGCTGCCCGCCAGGCCCTCTCCCGTGCCGAGAAGCTGCGTGCCGACCGTCTCATCACCCAGGCCGAGCTTGACGAAACCCGCTGCCGTTACGGGCAGGCGCGTGCCGCTGCTGCCAGTCTGGGCGCTTCTACGCGCCGTCGTTCCGTGGCGGCTTCCATGACCGGCTTTGTCAAGTCTGTGTTGGTGGAGGCCGGCAGTTATGTCAGCATGGGCCAACCGCTGGCTGTGGTCACGCAGAGCCGCCGTCTCTACCTGCGTGCCGAAGTGCCTCTGCGCCAGGCCGCCTTCTTGTCCCGTGTGTCCTCCGCCACCTTTCGCCCTGCCACGCAGGCCGCCGGTGCGGCTTACGACCTTGCTGCCTTGGGCGGCCGACTTGTGGCCAAGGGCACGACGGCCGAGGGTGCCGTGGCCGGATATGTGCCAGTGACTTTCGAGTTTGACAACCGCGGCGACATCGTGCCCGGGACGTTTGCCCAGGTCTTTCTCAAAGGCCAAATGCGCGATAACGTGGTTGCTGTTCCTCTGAGCGCCGTGGTCGAGGACCAGGGGTTGCACTTCGTCTTCGTGACCGACCATCCCGGGGCTTACGAGCGCCGTGAGGTGCAGCTTGGCGCTACCGACGGCCAGTGTGTCGAGGTGACAGCCGGTCTGCACTCGGGTGAGCGTGTGGCTGTGGCCGGAGCTGCCCGTCTGCGCATGGCTGAGAAGGCCGGCCTCGTGCCCGAGGGACACAGTCACTGACGTTGCCGGCATACATCTCCCCTTTCCTGTCATATATATAAATAGGGCAGGCGGCCCGGCCTGTGCTTCACCGCCGGCTGCGCCCTGTTCCCCATCCATAGACTACCATGCTCAACAGAATAATATCCTTTTCGCTTCACAACCGCCCCATGGTGCTCTTCGTCTGCGCCCTGTTGGTAGTGGCCGGAAGTTTCACGGCACGTCAGATGGAGATTGACGTGTTTCCCGACCTCACGGCGCCCACCGTGGTCGTCATGACCGAGGCTTCGGGCCTTGCGCCCGAGGAGGTGGAACGCTCTGTCACCTATCCCATAGAGACGGCCGTCAACGGCGCTCCCGGCGTGCGTCGCGTGCGCTCCACGTCGTCGGCCGGCTACTCCATTGTCTGGGTCGAGTTTGACTGGGACGCCGACGTCTACCGTGCGCGCCAGATAGTGGCCGAGAAGTTGACCACCGTCAGTGGCAACTTGCCGGCCGACGCCCAGGCTCCCGTCATCGGTCCGCAGACCAGCATCATGGGCGAGGTCATGTTTGTAGGCCTCACCACCGACAGCCTTTCGCTCACCGACTTGCGCAATTTTGCCGAGAAGCGGGTACGCCCGCGCCTGCTGACCCTCGGCGGCGTGGCCCAGGTCAGCGTCATCGGCGGCGGCGAGCGAGAGTACCAGATACGCCTCGACGCAGGGCGCATGCGCCACTTCGGGGTGAGTCTTCAGGATGTGCTCGACGCCACGACCGACATGAACCGTAACGCGGCCGGCGGCCTTGTCAACGAGTACGCCAATGAGTACATCGTGCGCGGTGTCGTGGCCACCGACCGCGTCGACGAGATAGCGCAGGGCCTTGTCAAGACCACTGCCGCCGGTTTCCCTGTCACGATAGGCGATGTGGCCGAGGTGACCATAGGCACGAAAGACCCTGCCACGGGACTGGCAGCCGTCGACGGCCATCCCGGGGTCATCCTGACCGTCACCAAACAGCCCGGCACCGACACGGCCGAACTCACCGGCAAGCTTGACCGCGAGGTGGACGCTCTGAGCGAAGCCGCCCCCGCAGGCGTCCGCTTCCACACAGCGCTCTACCGCCAGCAGAACTTCATCGACGCCTCGCTGAGCAACATTCAGAAGTCGCTCATCGAGGGCGGCGTCTTCGTGGCCCTCGTGCTCTTCGTTTTCCTCATGAATGTGCGCACCACGCTCATCTCCTTCGTCACCATTCCCCTCTCCCTGCTTGTCACCCTCTTGGTGATGCAGCGCATGGGGCTTACTGTCAACACCATGTCGGTGGGTGGCATGGCCATCGCCATCGGTTCGCTGGTCGACGACGCCATAGTCGACGTGGAGAATGTCTACAAGCGGCTTCGCCTCAATGCCATGTTGCCGCCGGCTTTGCGCCGTCCGCGTCGGCGTGTGGTCTATGAAGCCTCGCGTGAGGTGCGTATGCCCATCTTCAACTCTACGCTCATCATCATTGTCAGCTTCATCCCCCTGTTTTTCCTGAGCGGGCTGGAGGGCCGTATGCTTGCGCCCCTCGGGCTGAGCTTCATCATCAGCCTGCTGGCCTCTACGGCAGTGGCGCTGACGCTCACCCCCGTGTTGTGTAGCTATCTGCTCCATCCCCGGCGGTCGGAGCGCAAGGCCGAGCCGCGCTTGGTGCGCCGCATGAAGGTGGGCTACTGCCGCTTGCTGCGTCGCGTGTTCCGCTTGCCGCGTCGCGCTGTGTGGGCCACGGCGTTAGGGCTCATGGCGGTCACTCTCGGGCTGGCTCTCAGTCTGGGCCGTTCGTTTCTGCCTCCTTTCAATGAAGGCTCGTTTACCATCAATCTGGCCGCCCTGCCCGGCACTCCTCTCGCCGAGAGCGACAGCCTCGCCCGCTGTGCCGAGCGTCTGCTGCTCGAGGTGGACGAGGTGCAGCACGTGGCTCGCAAGACAGGGCGCGCCGAGCTTGACGAACACGCCCTCGGCACCCACGTCAGCGAACTCGAGGTGCCCTTTGTGCTCCATGGCCGCTCGAAGCAGGAGCTGCTCGGCGACGTGCGCAGCCGCCTGGCCCGCCTCAAAGGGGTGAACGTCGAGATAGGGCAGCCCATCAGTCACCGCATCGACGCCATGCTTTCCGGCACCAAGGCCGCCGTGGCCATCAAGATCTTCGGCCCCGACCTCAACCGTCTGCACAGCATAGGGCGAGAGGTGAAGCAGGCCGTGGCCGGCGTGGCCGGCGTGGCCGATCTCAGCCTGCCGCAGCAGGTCACCCGTCCGCAGATTGTGGTGAAGCCCCGCCGCGTGCTTCTGGCACGCTACGGCATCACGATGCCCGAGCTGGCGCGTTGCCTGCGGGTGGCCTTAGGCGGCGAGGTGGTCAGCCAGGTGCCCGAAGAGGGCTTCTACTACGACCTCACCCTGCGGCTGCGTGCCGACCAGCGCCGGAGGCGCGAGCAGATTGAAGACCTGCCGCTCACCGCGGCCGACGGCAGTCAGGTGCCCCTCGGCCTCGTGGCCGACGTGGTCTGCACCGAAGGACCTCACACCATCAGCCGCGAAGACGTGCAGCGCAAGCTCGTGGTTTCGGCCAACGTCACCACCGGCGACCTCCGCAGCGTGGTCAACGACATGAAGCGCGCCATCGACAGCCACGTAAGCCTGCCCGAAGGCTACCACCTCAGCTTCGGCGGACAGTTTGAGAGCGAAGCCGAGGCCTCGCGCCTGCTCAGCCTGCTCTCCGTGGGCAGCGTGGTGGCCATCCTGCTGCTGCTCTACGCGCAGTTCCGCTCGTGGCGCCAGGCCCTGCTCATCCTGCTCAACCTGCCGCTTGCCCTGCTCGGCGGCGTGGTGGCCCTGCGACTGACAAGCGGCATCCTGAGCATACCGGCCATCATTGGCTTCATCTCGCTCTTCGGCATAGCCACCCGCGGCGGCATGCTCCTTGTGGACCGCTTCAACCAGATGGCCCGGAGCGGCCCGCTGACTGAGCGCCTTCTCATCGAGGGAGCTACCGACCGCCTGCTTCCCATTGTCATGACCGCCCTCTCTTCTGCCCTCGCCTTGGTGCCCTTGGCCTTAGGCGCGCAGTTGCCGGGCAACGAAATCCAAAGTCCTATGGCCCAAGTCATTCTCGGCGGGCTGCTCAGCAGCACCCTGCTCAACCTCCTCCTCGTGCCCGCCCTCTTCCTGTCCGTCAGTCCCGGCCCTTCACCCTCAGCCCGCCGTAGGGGAGGGCGCAGCTCATGGCGGCAGCAGCTCACGGCCCTGCTTCGCCGTTCCGGAGCGCCGGTGGTGGCCTTGGTGGCAGCCCTCGCGCCGACAGCTGCCTCGGCCCAGAGCGACAGCCTGCTCCTCTACATTGAGCGGCACAACACCTCGTTACCCGCCCTGCGCCGCAAGGCCGAGGCCGAGACCATGGCAGCCCGTGCTGCCCACCGACCGACCGACCCCGAGGTGGAGTTGGCTTACCTGGCCGGCCACCCCAAGGGCATCGACCCGCGCACCAATGTCAACGTGACACAAGAACTCGACTGGGGCACGCTCACGGGCCGACGCCGCCACGTGGTCAGCGCCGCCGGAAGTCAGGCCGAGGCCGACTACGAGGTGGCCCGCTACGGCTTGTGGGTGGAGAGCCGCAAGCTGCTGGTGGAAACGGTCTGGCTCAACAAGCTCCACCGGCTCTACGAGCAGAAGGCGCATGATGCCCACCTCCTGGAGCAACTCTACGAGCGCAAGGCGGCCGAGGGCGCTGCCACACAGCCCGAGCTACACAAGGTCAGGCTCAACAGCCTCATGGCCCGCACCGCCCTGCAGCGCCTGCAAGCCCGCCGCCGCAAGGTAGGCATGCAGTTAGCCACGCTGGCTGGCGGAAGAGAGGTGGTGTGCGTCGATACTGTCTACGCCTCGCGCCTGCCCTCCATGGGCGAGGTGATGCAGGTGGCCGGCGAGCGCCATCCCTTGCTGCGCAAGGCCCTCACCGACACACGTCGCAGCGAGGCGGAACTGGCGCTGGCCAAGGTGATGCGCCGCCCGTCGCTCACCCTGGGCTTTGTCGGCGAATACATTAAGCGCAACAACTACAGCGGCCTCTCCTTCGGCTTCACCCTGCCGCTATGGGGCCGCACCGGAGCCGAGGTCCGCAAGGCTGAGGCCGAGAAGGTGACAGCGCAACTCACCGAAGCCGATGTGCGCAGGCAGGTGAGTGACGCGGCACGTACGGCCTGGCAAGAGGCGGAGGCCCTGCAACGTACGGCCGACGAACTGGCGCAGCGCACTGAGGCTGCCCCCGCCATCGCCCTCCTTGACAAGGCCCTCGACATGGGGCAGCTCAGCCTCATAGACTATCTGCTGGAGCGCTCCTTCTATTACGACGCCCTCGAAGCGCAGCTCGAAGCGGAGCACGAGGCACAGCAGGCGGCCTCAGACCTTCAGGTGCTTATAGCCATGTAGCGGGCACTGCACCTGCCCCTTGATGGTGGCCATCCCGAGGCATGGGGTGGCCGCCATCATTGTATCCGAGTGACCGCCACGACACCTGCGGTTCATCTGGATGTACATGTAGTTTTTCCTGGATGTACATGTAGTTTTTCCTAGATGTAC
>CAMAMB010000078.1 GCA_945836755.1 uncultured Bacteroidales bacterium | reverse complement strand
TAGATAGGCTGCGGCTCGGGAGTGGAAAGGCTAAAACCTTCGGCTTTGCCTTTCCGGTGTCTTCGCCTTGCCTCTATCTTTAGAGTAGATAGGCTGCGGCTCGGGAGTGGAAAGGCTAAAACCTTCGGCTTTGCCTTTCCACTTCTCTCGCCTTGCACTATCTTTGCACCCAAAATAGTGAATATGAACATCGAACAGCAACTCCAGCAAGCGGCCATACAGGCCGTCAAGGACCTCTACGCACACGACGTAGAACCCGCACAGCTCACCATACAGAAAACCAAGAAGGAATTTGAAGGCCACCTCACCCTCGTCGTCTTCCCCCTGCTGCGCATCTCCAAGAAGAAGCCCGAAGACACAGCCAACGACCTCGGACAGTGGCTCAGCGACCATACCCGGCTCATCAGCAGCTACAACGTGGTCAAGGGCTTCCTCAACCTCGTCGTCGCGCCCGCCTCGTGGATACAGCTCCTCAACGACATCCACACACAGCCCGACTACGGCCTCACTCACCCCACCGACGAGAGCCCCCTCGTCATGATAGAATACTCCTCGCCCAACACCAACAAGCCCCTCCACCTGGGACACGTGCGCAACAACCTCTTAGGATGGGCGCTCGCACGAGTGCTCGAGGCCAACGGCAACAGAGTGGTCAAGACCAACATCGTCAACGACAGAGGCATACACATCTGTAAGTCGATGCTGGCATGGCAGAAGTGGGGCAACGGAGAGACACCGCAGAGCGCCGGCATGAAGGGCGACCACCTCATAGGAAAATACTACGTGGAATTCGACAAGCACTTCCGCGCCGAGGTCGCAGCCCTCAAAGACGCCTTCGTGGCACAAGGACTCGACGACGAAGCCGCCACCGAACAGGCCAAGCGCGAAAGCCCCCTCATGAAGGAGGCCCACGCCATGCTCGTCAGATGGGAGCAGGGAGACCCCGACGTCAGAGCACTCTGGCACAAAATGAACGAATGGGTCTACGCCGGCTTCGACCAGACATACAAAGCCCTCGGCGTCAGCTTCGACAAGATCTACTACGAGAGCGACACCTACCTCGAAGGCAAGAAGAAGGTCGAAGAAGGTCTCGCCAAGGGCCTCTTCTTCAAGAAGGACGACGGCTCCGTATGGGCCGACCTCACCGACGACGGCCTCGACGAGAAGCTCCTGCTCCGCGCCGACGGCACCAGCGTCTACATGACCCAGGACATAGGCACAGCCAAGCTCCGCTTCGAAGACTACCCCATCGACAAGATGGTCTACGTCGTGGGCAACGAGCAGAACTACCACTTCCAGGTGCTCAGCATCCTGCTCGACCGTTTGGGCTTCCGCTTCGGCAAAGACCTCGTCCACTTCTCCTACGGCATGGTAGAGCTGCCCAACGGTAAGATGAAAAGCCGCGAGGGCACAGTGGTCGACGCCGACGACCTCATCGAGGGCATGATAGCCCAGGCACGCGAGACAGCCGACGCCGCAGGCAAGTTCAACGACCGCAGCGAAGCCGAGAAGGACGAAGTGGCACGCATCGTGGGCCTCGGAGCCCTCAAGTACTTCCTCCTCAAGGTCGACGCCCGCAAGAACATGCTCTTCAACCCCGAAGAGAGCATCGACTTCAACGGCAATACAGGCCCCTTCATTCAGTACACCCACGCACGCATTCGATCCATCCTCCGCAAGGCCGCAGAGGCCGGCCTCACCCTGCCCGACGCCCTGCCGACTACCACAGACCTCTCGCTCAAGGAGGAAGAACTCATACAGCACGTGGCCGACTTCGCAGCCGTCGTGCGACAGGCCGGCACGGAGTATCAGCCCGCAGCCGTGGCCAACTACTGCTACGAGCTGGTCAAGGACTTCAACCAGTTCTACCACGACTACAGCATCCTCCACGAGGCCGACGAGGACAAGCGCACCTTCCGCCTCGTGCTGGCAGCCAATGTGGCCAAGGTGATACGCACAGGCATGTCGCTGCTCGGCATCGAAGTGCCCGAACGCATGTAAGCCCATGGCGCGCCCCAAGCCTAAATTCTACACCGTATGGCACGGACGCTCCACAGGTGTCTTTGCCACCTGGCAGGAGTGCGAGGCGCAGGTCAAAGGCTTCGCCGGAGCCAAGTACAAAGCCTTTGACACCTACGCCCAGGCCCGGGCAGCCTTTGCCGACAGCCCCGACGCACACATCGCAGCCGCCCCAGGCACACAGACCACCGACGCAGCACAGATGCACCCGACGCGCCGGCCACGCACCGACGCCAACGGGCTGCCCATCCTGCCCCCCGAAGTGCCCCCAAACGCCCTCGCCGTCGACGCAGCATGTGCCGGCAATCCCGGGCCCATGGAGTATAGAGGCGTCTACCTCGCCACAGGCGCTGAGGTCTTCCGCTACGGACCCGTCTACGGCACCAACAACATAGGCGAGTTTCTCGCCATCGTACACGCCTTCGCCCTCATGCACCGCAAGGGCATCAACCTGCCCGTCTACTCCGACAGCCGCATCGCACAAGGCTGGGTCAGAAAGCAACACTGCGCCACCAAGCTGCCCCACAACGAACGCACGGCTCCGCTCCACCGGCTCATAGCCCGCGCCGAGCAGTGGCTACGCACCCACGACACCACACCCTACCCCCTGCTGAAGTGGAACACCGGCGAGTGGGGAGAAGTGCCGGCCGACTTCGGGCGAAAGTGACCGCCGCAGCCACCCACACATCTATATACAACGGCCGCACCTTACAATCCATACGTCCCCCGCAAGGGAGATATCTATTGTAAGGTGCGGCCGTTGTCGTGTCCCGGCGCAGGCGGCACGTGGGTCTTGCGGGCGACACAGGCCCACGTGCAGACGGCAGAGCTGTCACGGGGTGCGGCCCGGAATTTTCTACATGCGGCCCGGTTTTCACTACATGCGGCCGCGTGAAATCCGGAAGCAGGGCAGAGCCCCCGCCTCACTTCACGCGGATGAGCGAGAGGCCGTCGCGCCCCGGCAGGATGGTCTGCTCCACCCCCTCGTCGGCCGCCACGTAGTCGTTGAAGGCGCGTATGGCGAGGGTCTGGGCGTCGCGGTCGTAGGCGGGGTCGATCACATGGCCGTCCCACAGCGTGTTGTCGGCCAGGATGAGGCTGCCCGAATGGGTGAAGCGTCGCAGCAGGTTGTAGTAGGCTATGTACTCGCGCTTGTTGGCGTCGATGAAGGCAGCGTCGATGCTGAGCTGCATGGGGGGCAGCAGTTCGAACACGTCGCCCACGACCATCTCGACCTTAGCCGCATAGGGCGCATCCTCCAGCCATGGGCGGGTAAAGGCTTCCTGCTCGTCGTTAATCTCGAAGGTGACCACACGGCTTCCCTCTGCCATGCCTGAGGCCATGGCCAGCGCCGAGTAGCCCGAGAAGGTGCCTATCTCGACCACCGTCTGCGGCCGGAGCGTCTGCATGAGCATGCGCAGCAGCTGGCCCTGTACGGGGCCACTGGCCATGCGGGGCCGCAGCAGGTGGAGGTGGGTGGCGCGGTAGAGGCGGTATAGGTAGTCGTCGGGCGGCGTGGTGTGGGCTTCGATGTACGTCTGCATGGGCGGGCGGTGGGTCGGGGTGAGCGATTAGTTAGGGTAGACCTCTTCTCCCTCAGAGTGGAAGAGGTTGCTGACGATGTTCATCTCCATGAACGAAGTGCGCTGCTCCTTGCGTTGCGAGCCGAGGTAGCAGATGCGGTCGCTGTCGTGGAGCACCCCGTCCTGCAGGAGCTTGCGCAGGGCGGCGAGCAGAAACTCGTGGCCGTAGCTCTTCATGGGCATGTAGATGGCATAGACGCCGTAGGAGAGGGCGAGGTGGCGCACGGTCTTGGCCTTGTAGCAGATGGCCAGGATGGGGCATTCGCCTCGGAAGGAGGAGACGAAGCGGGCGGTGCGGCCGGTGAAGGAGTCCATGATGATGGCGCGCAGGTTCATGGTCTTGGTGGCGGCCACGGCCTCTTTGGAGAAAAACTCCGTGACGTCGGGGTGGGCGGAGAGCGGTATGTCGACGCCGCCAAACTCGCTGAAGCTGTCTTTCTCAGCCTGCACAGCCACGGTGGCCATGACGCGCACAGCCTCGATGGGGTAGTCGCCGTAAGCCGTCTCGCCCGAGAGCATGAGAGCATCGGCGCGGGAGTAGACGGCGTTGGCTATGTCGGTCACCTCGGTGCGGGTAGGGCGCGGCTGGTGTATCATGCTTTGCAGCATCTGGGTGGCCACGATGACGGGCTTGTGGGCACGTATGGCCTTGTCGACGAGGCGGCGCTGTATGCCGGGTATGAGTTCCTGCGCCACCTCTATGCCGAGGTCGCCGCGCGCCACCATGATGCCGTCGGCGGCTTCGAGTATCTCGTCGATGTGGTCGACGCCTTCCTGGTTCTCTATCTTGGCGATGATGCGAATGTCGCTGTGGTGGTCGCGCAGTATGCGGCGTATCTCTTCGACGTCGTCGGCCGAGCGCACGAAGCTGTGGGCGATGAAGGCCACGTCGTAGTCGATGGCAAAGCGTATGTTCTCCTTGTCGCGCTCGGTGAGGGCCGGCAGGTTGATGCGCACACCGGGCACATTGACGCTCTTGCGCGAGCCGAGGGTGGCGTCGTTCTCCACGCGGCAGGTGAGGGTGAGGCCCTCGCGTGCTTCAACCGTGAGGCCCAAGATACCGTCGTCGATGAGTATGTGGTGGCCCACGCCGACATCGCGGACGAAGTCGGTGTAGCTCACGGCGATGGTCTCGCGCGTGGTGAGCAGGGCGGGGTTGCCTACGAGGCTGACGAGGTCGCCCCGCTTGAAGTCGATGGGGCGCTCGGTGGCCGTGGTGCGCACCTCTGGGCCCTTGGTGTCGATGAGCACGGCGAGATGGCTCGACACCTCGCGCACATTGTCGATGACGCGCTTCATGCCGGCGGCGTCCTGGTGGGCCGTGTTGAGACGCACTACGTTCATGCCGGCGTCGTAGAGGTGCTGGATGAGACCTACGTCGCAACGCTGGTCGGAGATGGTGGCTACAATCTTGGTCTTCTTGTACATGTAAGTCTAACTTGTTTGGGCAATTAAAGAAAGGGCGCAGCCGGGTGACTGCGCTGTGGGTGAAGGGGGCGGAGCAGCCGCAGGCCCTGCGGCTACCGGTCGGGAGCGGCAACGGCCTGTCTGAGAGCCTCGATGCCTAAGCGGTAGGAGTCGGTGCCGAACCCGCAGATGACGCCGAGGCAGACGGGCGAGAGAAACGAGCGGTGGCGAAACTCCTCGCGCCGGTGAATGTTGCTGAGGTGCACCTCGATCACCGGCATCCGGAGCGAGCGGATGCAGTCGTGCAGGGCGATGGAGGTGTGGGTGTAGGCCCCGGCGTTGAAGACTACACCGTCGATGCCCTCCTGCCCGGCCTGCTGCAGACGGTCGATAAGGCAGCCTTCCACATTCGACTGATAATACAGCAGCTCGTCGGTGGCATAGAGGCGGCGCAGGCGTGCAAGGCAGTCTTCCATGGTCTCAGCACCATAGATGCCGGGCTCGCGGGAGCCTAAGAGGTTGAGGTTCGGACCGTTGAGAATGAGAATTTTCATGAGCGGCAGGATAGAGGGTGAGAATGAGGGCGCAGGGGCAGCCGCCTGCGACGAAGCGGGGCAGCCGCCGTGGTTTCGCCTAAAAGATAGTACCTTTGTGGGCCGCCCGACCGTCAAGCCGTGCTCGGGCGACGGAGCAAAGTTAACAATTTATCTGCTTGTGAAATCTACTCTCGTCACCAAATACCACCAATACCTCCTCTTGGAGCAGGGAGTGAGCCCCCACACCCTCGCCGCCTATGGGCACGACGTCGAGAAGCTGCTCGGCTTCCTGGCCGACGAGGGCATCGACCCCCTCCATGCGGAGCTCGACGACCTCCACCGCTTTGCGGCCGCGCTGACCGACGTGGGCATCTCGCCCCTCTCCGTGAGCCGCATACTGAGCGGGGTGCGCTCCTTCTACCGCTACCTGCTGACCGACGGCTACATACAGGCCGACCCCACGGAACTGCTCGAAATGCCGCGCCGACCCCACCACCTGCCCACAGTGTTGAGCCTCGACGAGGTGGACCGCATCGAGAGTGTCATCGACCTCTCCACCGCCGAGGGGCAGAGAGACCGCGCCATCGTCGAAGTGCTCTACAGCTGCGGCCTGCGCGTCAGCGAGCTCTGCGGCCTGCTCCTGAGCGACCTCTTCTTAGACGAGGGCTTTCTGCGAGTGACCGGTAAGGGCAGCAAGCAGCGACTCGTCCCCATCTCTGACAAGGCCGTCAAGGAGCTCAACCTTTGGTTTCTCGACCGCAACCTGATAAGCATCCGCCCCGGAGAGGAGGACTATGTCTTCGTCTCGGCCCGACGAGGACGCCACCTCTCGCGCATCACCGTCTTCCACAACCTCCGCCTCTACGCCGAGGCCGCGGGCATCACCAAGACCATCTCGCCACATACCTTCCGCCACACCTTTGCCACACACCTGCTCGAAGGCGGAGCCAACCTGCGCGCCATACAGGCCATGCTGGGACACGAGAGCATTGCCACCACCGAAATCTACACCCACATAGACCGCAGCTTCCTGCGACAGCAAGTCATCGAACACTTCCCGCGTAACAAGGGCCGCCGGCCCATGTAACAAAGACCTCCATACCTTTACGCGAAGCCTTCATACCTTTACGCGAAGCCTTCATACCTTTACGCGAAGCCTCCACACCTTTACGTGAGACCTCAATACCTTTACGCGAAGCCTTCATACCTTTACGCGAAGCCTTCATACCTTTACGCGAAGCCTTCATACCTTTACGCG
>CAMAMB010000077.1 GCA_945836755.1 uncultured Bacteroidales bacterium | reverse complement strand
TCTCGGCCCTCGGCCCTGGCGGTCTGTCGCGTGAGCGTGCCGGTTTCGAGGTGCGCGACGTACACTACACCCACTATGGCCGTCTGTGTCCTATTGAGTCTCCTGAAGGTCCTAACATCGGTCTTATCTCTTCGCTCTGCGTGTATGCCAAGATTGATGAGTTAGGCTTTATTGAGACGCCTTATCGCAAGATTGAGAACTCTGTGGCCAACCTCAACAACGACGATATTGTCTACCTTTCTGCCGAAGAGGAAGAAGGTAAGATTATCGGCCAGGGCAATGCACCTCTGCGAGACGATGGCAGCTTCATCCGCGATAAGGTCAAGTGTCGTCAAGATGCCGATTACCCTGTGGTGCCGCCTTCTCAGGTAGAGCTTATGGACGTGGCCCCTCAGCAGATTGCCTCCATTGCGGCCGCTCTCATTCCCTTCCTCGAACACGACGATGCTCACCGTGCCTTGATGGGTTCAAACATGATGCGCCAGGCTGTGCCTTTGCTCCGCAGCGAAGCCCCCATCGTTGGTACCGGCATAGAGAAGCAGGTGTGCGAAGATTCCCGCACCATGATTGTGGCCGAGGGTGAAGGCGTGATAGAGTACGTCGATGCCACGACCATTCGCATTGCTTATGAGCGTAGCGAGGACGAAGAATTTGTCAGCTTCGACTCCAATGTCAAGGAGTACAGCATACCTAAGTTCCGCCGCACCAACCAGAACATGACCATTGACCTGCGCCCCATCTGTGAGAAGGGACAGCATGTCAAGAAGGGCGACATCCTCACCGAGGGCTACGCTACTGAAAAGGGTGAGCTCGCTCTCGGACGAAACCTCCTGGTGGCCTACATGCCCTGGAAGGGTTACAACTACGAGGATGCCATCGTGCTCAACGAGCGCCTTGTCCGTGAAGATATACTTACCTCTGTCCATGTCGACGAGTACTCCCTCGAAGTCCGTGAGACCAAGCGCGGCATGGAGGAATTTACCAACGACATACCTAACGTCAGCGAGGACGCCACGAAAGACCTCGACGAAAATGGTATCATTCGCATTGGTGCCCGCGTGGAGCCGGGCGACATCCTCATAGGTAAGATTACCCCGAAGGGTGAGAGCGACCCCACCCCTGAAGAGAAGCTCCTCCGTGCCATCTTCGGTGACAAAGCCGGCGATGTCAAGGATGCCTCCCTCAAGGCCAACCCCTCTCTCTCAGGTGTGGTTATCAACAAGCGCCTCTTCAAGCGTGAGCAGAAGACCCGCTCCTCCAAGGCTGCCGATAAGGTGCTGCTTCAAAATCTTGATGCCAAGTTTGAGCAGGAAGTACAGGCTCTGAAGGACCTCATGATTGACAAGCTCCTCAGCCTCATTGGCGACAAGAAGTGTAATGGTATCAAGGACAACATAGGCTCCGAGGTCGTAGCCAAGGGCACCAAGTTCTCCAAGTCTCTCCTCGAAAGCCTTGACTATACATCCATTGAGCTTCGCAATTGGACGAGCGATGCCCATGCTAACGGGCTCATCCGCCAGCTCGTGCTCAACTACCTCAAGAAGTACAACCAGTATGACGCGCGCCTCAAGCGCCAGAAGTTTGCCATCACCATCGGTGACGACCTTCCCTCCGGCATCATCCAGCAGGCCAAGGTGTCCATTGCCAAGAAGCGTAAGATTGGTGTGGGCGACAAGATGGCCGGCCGTCACGGTAACAAAGGTATTGTCTCTAAGATAGTTCGTCAGGAAGACATGCCCTTCTTGGCAGATGGTACTCCCGTCGACATTGTGCTCAATCCCCTTGGCGTACCTTCGCGTATGAACCTCGGTCAGATCTTCGAGGCTGTGCTTGGTGCTGCGGGACGCAACCTCGGTGTCAAGTTCGCTACCCCTATTTTTGATGGTGCCAAGCTTGACGACCTCTGTGAGTGGACCGACAAGGCCGGTCTTCCCCGCTACTGCTCCACTCAGCTCTACGATGGCGGCACGGGCGAGCCTTTCGACCAGAAGGCCACGGTCGGCGTCACCTACATGCTGAAGCTCGGCCATATGGTTGAAGACAAGATGCACGCCCGTAGCATCGGCCCCTATTCACTCATCACTCAGCAGCCCCTCGGCGGTAAGGCCCAGTTTGGTGGCCAGCGTTTCGGTGAGATGGAGGTTTGGGCTATCGAGGCCTTCGGTGCCAGCCATGTACTTCAGGAAATCCTCACCATCAAGTCAGACGATGTGGTGGGTCGTGCCAAGGCTTACGAAGCCATTGTCAAGGGCGACCCCATGCCCACCCCGGGCATTCCCGAGTCGCTTAACGTGCTCCTCCACGAGCTCCGCGGCCTCGGTCTGAGCATCACCCTCGACTAACCACTTCCCTCCTGCTGTCGGGAGAGCCGCCCAGCCGGCCAAGCCTCCCGTCAGCCTTCTCTCATCCCACATTCATCCTATAGAAAATGGCATTTAAAAGAGATAATAGAGTAAAGACCAACTTTACCAAGATCACTATCGGGTTGGCATCACCTGAGGAAATCCAGGCCAACTCTTATGGGGAGGTCCTGAAGCCCGAAACCATCAACTACCGCACTTACAAGCCCGAGCGCGATGGTCTGTTCTGCGAGCGCATCTTCGGTCCTACCAAGGACTATGAGTGTCACTGCGGCAAGTATAAGCGCATCCGCTATAAGGGCATCGTCTGCGACCGCTGCGGCGTCGAAGTCACCGAGAAGAAGGTGCGTCGCGAGCGTGCCGGCCACATCCAGCTCGTTGTGCCCGTGGCCCATATCTGGTACTTCCGCTCACTCCCCAACAAGATGGGCTACCTCCTTGGCATCCCCACCAAGAAGCTCGACTCCATTATATATTATGAGCGCTACGTGGTCATTCAGCCGGGTCCCTTCGCTGACGAGCTTGCTGAGAAAGACCTGCTCACCGAGGACGAATACCTCGACTATGTGGCCAAGCTCCCCAAGGACAACTCCCTCCTTGAAGATACCGACCCCAATAAGTTTATCGCCAAGATGGGCGCAGAGGCTATCTACGACCTCCTCACCCGCATCGACCTCGACAGCCTTTCCTACGAGCTGCGCGACCGTGCTAACAGCGACTCCTCACAGCAGCGTAAAAACGAGGCCCTCAAACGCCTACAGGTCGTAGAGTCCTTCCGCGTGAGTCGTGATCGCAACAAGCCGGAGTGGATGATCATGAAGATTATCCCCGTCACCCCGCCCGACCTGCGCCCCCTCGTGCCCCTTGACGGTGGACGCTTTGCCACCTCCGACCTCAACGACCTCTATCGTCGTGTCCTCATCCGCAACAACCGCCTCAAGCGTCTCATCGAAATCAAGGCCCCCGAGGTCATCCTCCGCAACGAGAAACGTATGCTCCAGGAGGCTGTCGACAGTCTCTTCGACAACTCGCGCAAGAGCTCAGCCGTAAAGAGCGACTCCAATCGTCCCCTGAAGTCTCTCTCCGACTCCCTCAAAGGCAAGCAGGGACGTTTCCGCCAGAACCTCCTCGGTAAGCGTGTCGACTACTCGGCCCGTTCCGTCATCGTCGTAGGTCCTGAGCTCAAGATGGGCGAGTGCGGTATTCCCAAACTCATGGCCGCCGAGCTCTACAAGCCCTTCATCATTCGCAAGCTCATAGAGCGTGGCATCGTCAAGACCGTCAAGAGTGCCAAGAAGATAGTAGACCGCCGTGAGTCCATCATCTGGGACATCCTCGAGCACGTCATGAAGGGCCACCCCGTCCTCCTCAACCGTGCCCCGACCCTCCACCGCCTCGGTATTCAGGCCTTCCAGCCCAAGATGATTGAGGGTAAGGCCATCCAGCTTCACCCCCTCGCATGTACTGCCTTCAATGCCGACTTCGACGGCGACCAGATGGCTGTCCATCTCCCTCTTAGCAACGAAGCCATCCTTGAGGCTCAGATGCTCATGCTCCAGAGCCACAACATCCTCAACCCTGCCAATGGTGCTCCTATCACCGTGCCCTCGCAGGATATGGTGCTCGGCCTCTACTATATCACCAAGCTTCGTCCCGGAGCCAAGGGAGCCGGCCTTACCTTCTACGGCCCTGAAGAAGCCCTCATTGCCTTCAATGAGAAGCGCGTCGACGTACACGCCCCTGTCAAGGTCTTGGTTGACGACCTCGACGAGATGGGTCGTCCCATCCGCCACCTCGTAGAGACCTCCGTAGGTCGTGTCATCGTCAATGAGATTATCCCCATGGAGTGTGGCTTCGTTAATACCATCATCTCCAAGAAGTCACTCCGCGACATCATCACCAAGGTCATCAAGACCGTGGGCATGGCCCGCGCATGCGACTTCCTCGACGGCATCAAGAACCTCGGCTATCGCAAAGCCTATGAGGGAGGCCTCTCCTTCAACCTCGACGACATCATCATCCCCCAGGAGAAGGTAGACATCGTCAATAGGGGTAATGAAGAGATTGACCAGATTACCATGAACTATAACATGGGCTTCATCACTGACAACGAGCGCTACAATCAGGTAATCGACACCTGGACCCACGTCAATACTGACCTCAAGAAGACCCTCATGAAGCAGATGACCGAGGCCGACCAAGGCTTCAACGCTGTGTTCATGATGCTCGACTCCGGTGCCCGTGGTTCGGCCGACCAGATTGCCCAGCTCGCCGGTATGCGTGGTCTGATGGCTAAGCCCCAGAAGGCTGGTGCCGAGGGTGCACAGATTATCGAAAACCCCATCCTCTCCAACTTCAAGGAGGGCATGTCTGTGCTCGAGTACTTCATCTCCACCCACGGTGCACGTAAGGGTCTGGCAGATACCGCCTTGAAGACAGCCGATGCCGGTTACCTCACCCGCCGTCTTGTCGACGTCTCCCACGATGTCATCATCACCGAGGAAGACTGCGGTACACTCCGTGGCCTCGTCTGCACAGCTCTCAAAGATGGCGACGAAGTCATCTCCTCCCTCGGCGAGCGCATCCTTGGCCGCGTCTCTGTGCACGACATCATCAACCCTGCCACCGGTAAGCTCATCCTTGCTGCGGGCGAAGAGATTACAGAGCCCATCGTGGCCGAGATAGAAGCCTCCCCCATCGAGAGCGTCGAGATACGCTCCGTGCTCACCTGCGAGAGCAAGCACGGCGTATGCCAGAAGTGCTATGGGCGCAACCTTGCCACCAGCCGCATGGTACAGAAGGGCGAGGCCGTCGGCGTCATCGCCGCACAGTCCATCGGTGAGCCCGGTACGCAGCTTACCCTCCGTACCTTCCACGCCGGTGGTATTGCCTCCAATGCCGCTGCCAATGCCACCATCGTAGCCAAGAGCGACTGCCGCCTTGAATTCGAAGAGCTCCGCACTGTCGACTCTACCGACGAAGAAGGCAAGGCCGTCAAGATTGTGGTAGGCCGACTGGCCGAGGTGCGCTTCATCGACGACCACACCGGCATCGTCCTCTCCTCACAGAATGTGCCCTACGGCTCACAACTCTTCGTGGCTGATGGCGACAAGGTGGAGAAAGGCACCGTGATAGCCAAGTGGGACCCCTTCAACGCCGTTATCGTCACCGAGAATGCCGGTACCATCCGCTTTGAGAGCGTGGTCGAAGGCGTCACCTATCGTGTAGAGGAAGACGAAGCCACCGGTCTGCGTGAGCGCATCGTCGTTGAGTCTAAAGACAAGGCCCATGTGCCCACCTGCCACATCCTCGA
Source organism: uncultured Bacteroidales bacterium (assembly GCA_945836755.1). Taxonomy (GTDB): domain Bacteria; phylum Bacteroidota; class Bacteroidia; order Bacteroidales; family Bacteroidaceae; genus Alloprevotella. The sequence continues at coordinate 1,256 of CAMAMB010000077.1, read as the reverse complement.
TGAGAACGGCCAGGAGATACGTTCCTACAACTTCCCCATCAATGGCCACATCGTCGTCGACGACGGCCAGCAGGTCAAGGCCGGCGACATCCTCATCAAGATACCGCGTGCCGTAGGCAAGGCCGGCGACATCACCGGCGGTCTGCCTCGTGTCACCGAGCTCTTCGAAGCCCGCAACCCGAGCAACCCCGCCGTAGTGAGCGAAATCGATGGCGAAATCACCATGGGCGCCATCAAGCGCGGCCACCGCGAGATTGTGGTCACCTCCAAGCTCGGCGAAATCAAGAAATACCTCGTGCCCCTCTCTAAGCAGATACTTGTTCAGGAGAACGACTATGTTCGTGCAGGCACACCCCTTTCCGATGGCTCCGTCACCCCCGGCGACATCCTCGCCATCCAGGGCCCCACGGCTGTCCAGGAGTACATCGTCAACGAGGTACAAGACGTCTATCGCCTCCAGGGTGTGAAGATCAACGACAAACACTTCGAGGTCATTGTACGCCAGATGATGCGCAAGGTCCAGATCAACGAGCCCGGCGATACCCGCTTCCTTGAGCAGCAGATAGTCGACAAGCTCGACTTCGCCGAAGAGAACGACCGCATCTGGGGTAAGAAGGTTGTCGTCGACGCAGGCGACAGCGAGACCATGAAGAAGGGTATGATCGTCACCGCCCGCAAGCTCCGCGACGAAAACTCCCAGCTCAAGCGCCGCGACCTCAAGCTCGTCAAGGTGCGCGATGCCATGGCCGCCACCTCCACCCAGATACTCCAGGGTATCACCCGTGCAGCCCTTCAGACCAAGAGCTTCATGTCTGCCGCTTCCTTCCAGGAGACCACCAAGGTGCTCAACGAAGCTGCCATCAGTGGTAAGACCGACAACCTCGAAGGCATGAAGGAGAACGTAATTTGCGGTCACCTCATACCCGCCGGCACCGGCCTCCGCGAGTTCAACCGCCTCATCGTGGCCGACCGCGAAGAGTATGAACGTGCTCAGGCTGCCAAAGCCCAGGAGGCTGCCGAGGTCGAAGCCATCTGATAATCTCCTCCGCATCTACATCCGCGGAGGCCATATTCCCCCTACTGACACTACATGTGGACGCCACCCCTTGATGGCGTCCACATCTTTTTTGTCGTTCGCTGCGTGGGGTTCTTCAAGGTAAAAAAATATAATAACTCTTTGTCTATTCTGATTACATGTCTATTTTGTAACCATCCGAAACAAGCCGACTTTTACATGAGGTTTTTGCTTGTGAACT
>CAMAMB010000076.1 GCA_945836755.1 uncultured Bacteroidales bacterium | reverse complement strand
TATAAAGAAGATAGAAAAACAAATTATTATGAGGCTTTATCCACACTTGCCGATGCAGAGGGTGTAACGCTTTGATTATCAGTAGTTATTGCGCAATTTGAACTATATTTGAGCCGTAGGACATACATAGAGTGTAATCCTCTTAAATCTCTGAATATCAGTGGTTTTGTTACTTTTATCGTTTCTTGCCTTACGTTGAGGATGTGACTCCTGATTAACATTCTCTACTTTCCCACGCAAAAGTTCTGGAAGATAGAATGGAGGGTATCGGAGGCGGAGATGTCGCCGACAATGTCGGAGAGGTGGTGGATGCATTCGCGGAGGTCTTGACTGATGAAGTCGCCGCTGAGATTTGATTGCAGGCCGTCTATGACACGACCAATGGCTGCGAGGGCGAGTTTAAGGGCCTCGTAGTGGCGAACGTTGCTGATGAGTAGTGCGTCTGAGGAATAGGGGCAAGTGAGAGCCTCCACTTCATGAGTAAGGAGGGTACGCAGACTGTCTATGTCGGCGGCCTCATGTGTGCTTATACACATGAACTGTGACGCCGCGAGGCCATGACTTTGTAGGAAGGAGGTGACAAGATGCAACACCTGCTCCCGGTGAGCAGTATCAAGAAGGTCTTTCTTGTTAGCCACGAGGAAGAAGGGCTTATCTGAGAGATGCGGCAGCAGCTGAGGAGTCAGACTTTGAAGTTGTTCCTCTGCCCGCGTGGCGTCCAACATCCATATTAGGAGGTCTGCCTGACTGATTTTGTCGAAGGAACGCTGAATGCCCATGCGCTCCACCTCATCGGAGGTCTGGCGGATGCCGGCTGTATCTATGAAGCGTACCAGGGTGCTCCCCATAACTATCGTTTCTTCAATGGTATCGCGGGTCGTGCCATGCACCTGGCTTACGAGGGCGCGTTCTTCCTGTAGGAGTGCATTCAGCAGGGTTGACTTCCCGGCATTTGTCTCTCCGATAATGGCAATGGGAAGCCCCTTTTTGAGGGCGTTGCCCAGTTTGAAACTTTGGCAGAGTTCCGTCAGCGAGGTGTGAATGTCTTGGGCAAGGTTCTGCAACTCACTGCGATCGGCAAACTCTAAGTCTTCGTGGTCAGAGAAGTCAAGTTCGAGTTCAATGAGGGCTGTGAGGCGGAGCAGCTTGTCACGGAGTTGGCGAAGATATTGGCTAAACCCGCCCCTCATCTGCCGGATAGCCATACGATGGTTGGCTTCTGTGGTTGAAGCGATGAGGTCGGCCACAGCCTCCGCCTGACTTAGGTCCATCTTGCCGTTGAGGAAGGCCCGCTTGGTAAACTCGCCCGGCTCGGCCATGACACATCCCTCACGCAGCAGGAGCGTCAAGATGCGCTGCATGATGTAGACAGAGCCATGGCATGAAATCTCGGTAGTATCCTCTCCTGTATAAGAGTGGGGCTGACGAAACACGCTAACCAGCACCTCGTCTACCGTATCACCGGTTTCCTTGTCTACCAAGAGGCCAAAAGTGAGGGTGCTACTTCTTCTGTCACAGAGTGGTGTGCTACCTGTAGGATGAAAGATACGGGAAGTGATGTCTATGGCCTCGGGGCCGGAGACACGTATCAGGCCGATGGCGCCACCCGGGGCTGTAGCAGGGGCACAGATAGTTGTCATAAGGAGATGGGCTAAAATAAATATATGTTCCTTGCAAAGTTACCACAAATATTTCTAACTTTGCTCACTAAGAAGGTGCATGTGATCGTGTGCCTCAGAATAGAGCCTATCCCTTTATCTAAACAACTTTAATATTATGAAAACATTTAGCAGAGTGCTCTACATGTCACTCTTGGTATGCCTCTCAGCCCTTACCGCGGGTGCCGAGGTTAACCCCAAGCCCTTTGTCATCCCCGAGTTGAAGGAATGGACCGGGGCAGAAGGATCTATGAAGCCTTCAGGACGCATCGTTTATAAGAACGCCCAGTTGAAATCCGTGGCTTTATCTCTTGCAGCCGACTTCAAAGACCTGCTCGGCAAGGAGATGATAGTCGTCAAGGGTAGCGAGAAGCCCGGCGATATTGTGCTTGCCCTCTCTAAGGAGACCTCTCTCGGCGCAGAGGGCTACCGTCTCCATGTAGGTGCTACAGCTAACCTCCGGGCGCCTTCGGTGAAGGGCGTTTATTGGGGCACACGCACTCTCCTCCAGATGAGCGAGCAGTCAGTAGACCAGGGACTGCCTTGTGGAGAGACCTACGACAAGCCCGAATACAAGTTGCGCGGTTTCATGATAGACTGCGGCCGCAAATACATCCCCATCACCTACCTGCGCCAGCTCACCAAGATTATGGCGTATTATAAGATGAACACCCTCCAGATCCACCTCAACGACAACGGCTTCCGCCAATACTTCGGTGGCAGCTGGGAGAAGACACAGGCCGCCTTCCGTTTGGAGAGCGAGACTTACCCCGGCCTGACGGCCAAAGACGGCTCTTACACCAAGCAAGAGTTTATTGACCTTCAGAAGATGGCTGAGGAACATCAAATTGAGATCATTCCTGAAATTGATGCTCCGGCCCACTCTTTGGCTTTCACCCATTATCGTCCCGAGCTTGGCAGCAAGGAGTATGGCATGGACCATCTTGACCTCTTCAACCCTGAGGTGTACACCTTCATGGACAATCTCTACAAGGAGTATCTCGAAGGGAAGAACCCTGTGTTCCGCGGCAAGCGTGTACACATCGGCACCGACGAATATTCTAATGCCAAGAAGGATGTCGTCGAGAAGTTCCGCGCCTTCACCGACCACTACATCCGCCTTGTCGAGAGCTACGGCAAGCAGGCAGTGCTCTGGGGTGCCCTCACCCATGCCTCGGGGGAGACACCCGTCAAGTCCGAGAACGTTCTCATGGACATCTGGTACAACGGGTTTGCCAATCCCGCCGAGATGAAGAAACAAGGCTATCAGCTGGTGAGCATACCTGACGGCTATGTGTACATCGTGCCGGCAGCAGGCTACTACTACGACTACCTCAACACCGAATTCCTTTATAACTCATGGACACCTGCCACTATCGGCAACCAGAAGTTTGAAGAGAACGACCCGGCCATCGAAGGCGGCATGTTCGCTGTGTGGAACGACCACGCAGGCAACGGCATCTCCGTCAAAGACATTCACCACCGCGTGTTCCCTGCCCTTCAGACACTGGCAGTGAAATGCTGGAGCGGCCAGCACACGAGCCTGCCTTACGCCGAGTTCAACGTTGCCCGCCAGCGTCTCAGCGAGGCTCCCGGCGTCAATGAGCTTGGCCGTCTTGCCAAGGGTGGAGCTCCCAGCCCCTCTCTCGAATGGCCTACCGTCACCCCTGACATGGAGTTGGGAGTGACCGAGGCAGGCTATGGCTACAGCGTAAACTTCGAACTCGAAGGCACGGAGGAAGCCAAGGGCACAGTGCTCTTCCGCTCTCCCAATGCCGTGTTCTACCTTTCCGACCCGCGTCAGGGCAAATTAGGTTTCGAGCGCGACGGTTATCTCAACACCTTCAACTATCGAGTGGAGGCCGGCAAGAAGGTCACTCTCCGCATTGAGGGCGACAACAAGGCAACCCGCCTCTACGTGAACGACCAACTGAAAGAAGAGCTCGGCCCCCAGCAGCTCTACGTGATGCGTGAAAGCGACAAGGCCAACTACCAAGTGGAAGGTGCCTATGCCACCCGTCCCGAGGTATATCATCCCACAGACCGCATCTACTATCAGCGTACCCTCGTCTTTCCTCTCCAGCAGGCAGGCCGGTTTAAGAGTAAAGTGACCAACCTCAAGGTGCAGCAATCATTCAAATAAGCCCGTGACTGAAAGCCCCCTGGCCGTCCCATCGCACTTCCACGCTACCGGCCAAGGGGCTTCCCTTATACTCCGGGCTCTCTATTCCATACCGACAGCATGTCTACACCATCCATGCCGCGCGCAGAAAACGTCTTCCGGTTTCTTCGCGACTACCAGATACCATTCACCTGCTACTTCCATCCCGAGGGCAAAACCATTGAAGAGGCTAAGCAGTGGTGGAAAGACGATGGCAGCATACACTGTAAGAATCTCTTCTTTCGCAACCACAAAGGCAACCGCCACTACCTCGTCTGCTTTCACTGCGAGCACGACCTCGACATCCACGACCTCGAAGCCCGCCTCAAGCTTTCGCTTCAAGCCAAGGGACTGCCCTCCTGCGGGAAGCTCTCCTTTGCCTCGGCCGAACGCATGCTCCGATACCTTGACTTAGAGCCTGGCAGCGTGTCGCCGTTCGGTCTCATCAACGACACCGACCACCACGTCCACCTCTTCCTGGATCACCATCTACAGAAGGCCGAAACGCTTTCGTTCCACCCTAACGACTGCAGGGCCACCGTGGTCATTGCCCGCCAAGACTTCGAGCGCTATCTCTCGATTGTAGGCAACACCTACGAGTACCTACCCCTCTACGACGAACCATAGACATCTGACTTATACATCCTCCCTCCTTCACATGGCAAGTAACACTCACCAACGCCGCCGCGAGAAGAGCCTCGCCTATGCCCTCGCCAACCAGCAGTGGCTGGCGGCCAAATCACAAGAAAAAGGTGTCTCACCCCTCCCGGGAGGCATCTATTATAAGGTGCTCGCCTCCGGACCCGCAGAGAGCGCCTCGCCCTCACTCAGCAGCGTAGTCACAGCCCACTACACCGGTCGCACCATCAATGGCCAGACCTTCGACAGCAGCCGCCAAGGCGCTCCGTTGGCCTGCCGTCTCTCCGACCTCATCCAGGGCTGGATTATCGCTTTAGAGCACATGCACATCGGCGACCGCTGGGAAATCTACATTCCCTCGGAAATGGGTTATGGCAAGTTTGCCCAGCCGGGCATTCCAGCCGGCTCCACTCTCATCTTCGACATTGAGCTTCTCGGCATTGCCTGAGCTCCCCTACCCTCTTCTCACCCCATACTACGGCCTTCGGGCCTCCCATCTTTCATCTTATGGAACAACTACAAAACGAGCATCTAATAGTCACCCTCTCTGCCCAAGGCGCTGAGGTGCAGCACGTGCGGGATGTGGCCACCGGTCGGGAGTATTGGTGGCACGGCGACAGCCGCTACTGGGCCGGCCGCGACCCTAAACTCTTCCCCATTGTGGGGCGCCTGTGGAACAATACGGCCCACATGGCCGACGGCTCTCAGCTGACGCTGCCGAAGCATGGATTTGTCAGAGGCACCACCTGGCGGCTTGTATCGGCCTCGGCCACCGAGGCCACCTACGAGCGCACCGGGACTGTGGCCGACTATGCCATCTTCCCCTTTGCCTACCGCCTTAGCGTGACCTACCGGTTAGAGGGCCGCAAACTCACGGTTTCATACCACGTATGGAACACCGGCGGTGCGGCGCTCTCCTTCCAATTTGGCGGCCATCCGGCCTTCGTCCTGCCCGACTGGACGGAAGAGGACCACACAGCGGGATACATTGAGCTGGAGGGCCATCTCTCCCACCTGCGTGAGGTGGGCCCCTCTGGCTGCGTCAAGGCAGAGCGACTGCCCTTAGGCCCACTGGCTGAGGGCAGTATGCCAATCACCATCGAACGTTTTGAGCGTGAAGCGCTCATCTTCGACGAGGGCCAAATAGCTGCCGCCACACTGATGGACAAGCAGCGAAGGCCCGTCGTACGCGTGTCGAGCAATGCCCCGGTATGGCTCTTCTGGCGGCCCGTGGGACTGAACGCGCCCTTTATCTGCATCGAGCCATGGTATGGTCTCTGCGACGCTGAGCATTATGAGGGTCTCTTCAGCGAGCGTCCCTACACCCAGACCCTGCCCGCCGGCGACACCGAGGGATGGGCCGGAGGCCTCGTCATGGAGTTCTTCCCCTGACGACGACCTCTGCATGCGCCGGCAGCGCATAAGCGTCATCCCCCTCCATATACGACACCGCCCACCTTCAGCAGTATCTCTCTGAAAGTGGGCGGTGAGTATGTCCGGAAGGTCGAGGTTATGACTTCACGCGGTTGAGGTAAGAACCATCGCGGGTATCCACTTCGATGATTTCGCCTTCGTTGATGAAAAGGGGCACGCGGATTTCCACACCTGTCTCTAACTTGGCAGGCTTGAGGGTATTGGTGGCAGTGTCACCCTTCAGACCCGGCTCGGTGTATACAATCTTGAGGTGAGTCTTGACAGGCATTTCAGCGAAGAGGATGGTCTCGGTAGAGGCATCGCTCACCACTTCCACCACGTCGCCTTCTTTCATAAACTCAACGCCGGTGATGAGGTCATGCGCAATGACTACGTCGTCCCATGTCTCCTGGTTGAGGAAGTGGAACTGGTCGCCCTCAGCGTAAGAGTACTGGAACTGACGACGCTCAACGCGCACATCTTCGAGAGCCTCGCCAATGTTGAAGCGGCGTTCAAGCACACGGCCACTGACCACATCCTTCAGAGTGGTACGCATGATGGTGTTACCCTTACCGGGCTTCACATGGAGAAAGTCGATGCAGAAGTAGAGTTTACCGTCAAGGCGGATGCAAGTGCCCTTCTTAATGTCTTGTGATTTAATCATGTGTGTAATAAATATATAGCTATATAGTATGTATGGACAGGCCATCGCCCTGTGCCTTTGACCTCTTCACCATTAGGCTGTGTATGCCCGACGGGAAGGAAACTAACGGCACACGGCTCGTTCGAGCGGCAAAATTATACATTTTTCTGCTTTTGGAAAAGCATAACCCCTTAAAATAGGTGGTTGTGTGTCACACTATCAACCTCCGAAGAAACCGAGGGCGCCATATAAAGAGCACACCCACGCAGCTCAACGACAAGGAGACCACGGCGAGACTACGCCCTATCAGCCGGTGGCTGAAAGGAATTACGGGGATGCTTCCCGTTAAAACTGCAATGCTTCCCGTTAAAACTGCAATGCTTCCCGTTAAAACTGCAATGCTTCCCGTTAAAACTGCAATGCTTCCCGTGGTCAGGCGATGCACATGGGGAAGTGCAGGAGATGGGTGTAAGATTTGGGAAGGCCGGGATGGATGAGAGACGAGCCGTGCAAGATGTGTGCAAGGTAGATATAGCTATACGAAAGTAGTTTCCGCTTTTCACTTACACACCTTACACTCATCTTACATCCATCTGTGCCACAGCGCGTTAAGTATGTAGGATTTGTGTGCTGCACCTGCCATCGATGTAGCATTCGCGGCGACGTCCGCTGGCGAGGCGTGGCCTGCGGCGGCGCCGCATAGAGAAGCGGCTGCCCTAGGGAAAGCCCCATGTCTATATCCTATGAAAGATATTTTTTGCACAAAATGCGGCAGAGACTTGCGGGGCAACAAATAAATATATACCTTTGCACCGCTTTTGACGAAAGCACCCTACGTCATCGGGCACTTAGCTCAGCTGGTTCAGAGCGTCTGCCTTACAAGCAGAGGGTCGG
>CAMAMB010000075.1 GCA_945836755.1 uncultured Bacteroidales bacterium | reverse complement strand
TCGGGAAGCCTTGGGCTGACTAACGGCGTGCAGGCGGCTACCAGGACAGGTGCATACCGACCTTGACACATCGCGTTCAGGCTTAGCGGCATGCACCCCATGAATGACCGAAAAGAAGGCCTTATTTAGTGGATGGCACGAACGATTCGTAGGTACCATCGTCGAAAAATACACGTATTTCTCTAATTTTTCGAGCCGGTTTGTCAACATTTATCGCAGTAAGCATCGGGTTCGGCCTATAATAGGTTTCTTGGCGTGCCTCACGCTGGTCGACGGCCGGCCTAATCGCATTTTTTGGAAGCTGTACCACTGGTTGAGCTTCAAAAAGGTCGTGCGACGGGGACACAGACTCGACAGCCGGCTCTGCATCTGGCTGAGTATCGGCTTCACCGCCACTCTTGGAAGTCATCATGTCGCCTTCGCCAAACATGAGCCAGTTCACACTGATCTCAGGAAACACATGATGGATGGCATTGACATGATTATTGGTAGGATTGGTGCGCCCCGTGAAAATGCTCGAGAGAGAGGCCGGGGATATACCGAGGGTGGCGGCGAAGTCTTGTTGGCTCTGATGGGCGTACTCCATCACTTGTCGTATTCTGTCTTTCATATATTATATAGGAGGTAGGATTTGGCAAAAGGGAATAAGCGTTCACCTTGTGGAGGGGAGAGGCTTCGGAATATATAGCCCGGAAGGACTAAAATCGGACCCATAAAATCGTCTCACGGGGCGGCCTCGGGTAGAAGAACTCGCAAGAGACGCCGCAGGGGTAGCAAAAATTGGGGGAAATATCGAACAATTTCGGGGAGGCCGCTGCAGAAGCTCACCCTATCAGCCATCAACCGGGGGAGACAAGGGAGAAGCCCTCGCCGAGGACGACTGAAGATCATCGAGCACCCTCAGCAGGTAAAGCAGGGCGCCGGTCACATTTTTGCCCCATGGTGGCTTTGGGCGGTTATCGTGGGGCATTACAAAGGTACATATAAAGGTTGAGACAGCCTACACAAATGAAGATTAAATGTTGAAATTAAAATCGCAAATAGTAGTTTACATTCCTACATGCCAATTTACACCTCAACCCATTGCTTGCGATTTACATTTAGAACATGTAAATCGCTCACCCTATACGCCGCTCCCGCACCACAATAGCATTTCTTTCTAATAAATTGGGTATCAGCGCCCTCTTTAAGCCATCGCAGCGGTTTTTCACGCCCTGAAGGGGCGTATGCAGCCCATCGCGGCGTTTTGTGATAGCAAACCGCCACAACATCTTCGTTATTAGCTGGCTTTCAGTACATTACACGCCACAAAAACCGTGTTATAAAAATTCGTTCACCCATATAAATCGTATTTGTAAATATTGAAAGCTAAATGTTTTGCTTTTGATTTTCATTTACCATGGTGGGCACTGTGGCTGCACTCGTTTAAATTCTTGGTTCATGTAGCTAAACTTTCCAAATGTAGTTTGCGGTTGTGTATGTTAACGTTTCTGTATTGTAAATAATGGGCGCAGAAAACAGGGCGTTATTACCACGATTTTGCCAGACCCGGAAAGAGGGAGGCTCGCTGGCTTCCACGAAAACCACAGAAGGGTAAAATTTCATCTAAACGCCTTTTGCACAACGATTTAAGCCTTAAAATCATGGTACACAAGTATCGGGCATCTAAGTGGAAGGCGTGACAGAAAAAGAGAAAATATCGCCCATTTCAGCCCGATATGTCCCCGAAAACGCCCCCTTACCCCCAAAATTTCGCTATCTACATGCCGGATTTACGCTATTTCACCCAAAAACCGCTCCCGCCACTCCCTCTCGCTGCTCCATCCGGGCCTGCTAAACGTGCATTCATCCCCGTAACCGGCATCTACGGCGAAGCATCCGGCGTCCGCAGGTGGCCTTGTCAGGGATGGCAACGGGTCACGTTCATCCACCTTGGCAGCATCTGTACAAGCCGGCCCACCAATTAGAGAATGGAGCAAATAGAAAATCTGACCAATACGGCCTCTCCCCCCTCCCCACCACGGTGGAACGACACGCCTGCCAAGCCATCCACCGCCCCACCCACCGGTCCACGGGATGCTTGCCCATATCTTTCAGCGCCTTCTGAGCCTTCCATCTCCCCTTCCGCTCCCCCTCTTTTCTCCTTCAGAGCGCCCTCTCTCCCCATTCCGCCCCCCATGACTTCCCACACCCTCTTACCTTCAAGGCGTTTGCCGGACACTAAAAAAGGCCTCCCGCCAAGGAGAGGCCATAAGGAAAATCGCAGCACCCTCTGAGGGGCGACTGCACAGCCGAGCGATACAAGCAACCGCTCAATGAAGAATATAATAAAGCAGTTCCTTGAGCAAGTCCCCGTCAGAGGTGGAAGGATTGTCCACCCCCTTGCTGCGCGCATCGGTGCGACGTATCTCAGAGAGTATGTACATCACCTTCACCCCGGTGTAGTAGCGCATGGGAGGCAGAATGTTGTAACGCACTTGCCAGTTGGTCAGGCCTACCCACTGGGCGATGCCCGCCTCCGACTTATCGGGAGAATAATAAGCCACCATGAGCTGAGCGAAGTACTTGAACAGCGATGCCAGCACCATAGGCAGGGCATTTTCCTTCGGATTGCTGTCAAAATACTTCGCTATTTTGTTCGCCTTCAGCACGTCCTTGGTGCCGATGGCGTCCAAGAGTTCAAAAATTGTGTAGTTCTTGGTTTGGCCTATATGCCCCCTGACGAGGTCGGCGGTCACCATGTTTTCACCCTGGGGCAATGCGAGAATGAGTTTGTCCAGCTCCGTGGCCATGCGGCTCAGGTCAGCCCCCACGAACTCGGCCATCATTTCAGCTGCCCCGGGCGCCAGATTGACCTGCCGGCTGCGCAGATAGTCGCGGACGAAGGCGATGAGCTGCATATCCTTCAGGCGCGGCGACTCAAAGAGCACGCCCTGGCTGCTGATGAGCGAAGCCACCTTCAGACGCCGGTCCAGCTTCCCGTTCTTATGGCAGAAGATGATTACCGTGGTTGGCTGCACCTGCCTGAAATAGAGTTCGAAGCGCTCCATGCGTTTGAGGTTTCCAGCCTCCTTGACCACGATGACCTGACGTGCGCCCCCCATGGGGTAGGCCCGGGCTTGCGTCATGATCTGGTCTATGTCAGCGTCTGCGCCATAGAGCGAGATGAGGTTAAACTCCTTCTCCTCGGGCGTGAGCAGCAGGTCGGTGAGGCTGTCGGCCAGACGGTCGATATAGTAACCCTCCTCGCCCATGAGATAATACACAGGCTTCACATTGCCAGCCTTGACGTCGCGCAGAATGCCCTCAAACGTGGGCCCTTCCTGCTTTTTCTTCACACTATATGCAGCCATTACCATTCATATTTTAGGTGTCGTACCGTCTTGCGCGCTCCCATGATGAGCTTCATGCTCTTGATGCCCAGCTCCACGTGCAGCCCGGCATAATTGCGAGTGACGAGATTGTCGCCGGCCTCTGTCTTGATGCCCTCAGGCACCATCGGATTGTCAGAGACCAGCAGCAGGGCGCCCGTCGGGATATGGTTGTAGAAGCCGCAGGTAAAGAGCGTGGCCGTCTCCATATCTACCGCCATGGCGCGGGTACGGCGCAGGTATGCCTTAAAGTCTTCGTCATGTTCCCACACGCGTCGGTTGGTCGTATAGACCGTGCCCGTCCAGTAGTCGAGGCCATGGTCGCGCAAGCAGGTAGAGACAGCGCGCTGCAGCATGAAGGCCGGCAGCGAGGGCACCTCGGGCGGAAAATAGTCATTCGACGTACCTTCCCCGCGGATGCCGGCCAGGGGCAGGATGTAGTCACCCACCTTGCTCTTCTCCGAGATGCCGCCACACTTGCCTAAGAAGAGGCAAGCCTTGGGCTTCACGCTGCTGAGCAGGTCCATAATCAAGGCCGCGTTCGGGCTACCCATACCAAAGTTTATCATGGTGATGCCCTCCGCCGTGACGGCCCGCATGTTGGCATCAAAGGCCACAGGCTCCACGCCGCACTTCTCGCAGAAGAGGTCCACGTAGTTGTTGAAGTTGGTAAGCAGCACATACTCACCGAAGGCCTCGAGCGGAACGCGCGTATAGCGCACCAGCCAGTTATCCGTTATCTGTTGCTTGGTTGTCATAGGCATTCTTTGTACTTTTGTCCATCCGCTCGGGCATGGCGTCCTCCGCCGGAAGGAAAGGCAAATTTACACCAAGCCCGCAGAGCGGCCTACTTTTTGGGTGGAAAATTATAAGAAATCAGCCCACCCCGTCCAGTGTCCCGGCCCTCTATCCGGCATCCGTCGTGCCCCCGCGCCCCATTCAACCCCCGCCCCTTCATGCAACCTCTCAACCTCCCTCCCCTCTCGCTTCGCCTCCACCGGACAGCCCGGGGCCAGGAGCAGATCTTCGACCCCCTGCGCCGAAAATACGTGCGGCTGACCCCTGAAGAGTGGGTGAGACAACATTTTACCAACTACCTCATCCACCACATGGGCTACCCCGCCGCCCTGCTCGCCAACGAAGTAGGCATTGAGGTCAACGGGGTCACAAGGCGCTGCGACAGCGTGCTCTACCACCGCACAGGCGGCCGCCCACACATGATTATTGAATACAAAGCCCCGACCGTGCCCATCACGCAGGCCGTCTTCCAGCAAATCTACGCCTATAACTTTGCGCTCCACGCCGACTATCTCATTGTCAGCAATGGCCTGCAACACTGCTGCTGCAAGATAGACTACACCACCCTCTCCACCCTCTTCCTGCCGGACATACCCCCCTACTCCGCCCTGTAAGCCCCCACCGCGCCTCCGGACCACGCCCCCGCTGAGCCCACCACGACGCGCCTGCCCGCTCATCACTCCCGACACCCCCTTCTTCCGTCCCATAACCCCTGAAAACCCAGACACGGCCTTGCAGATTTGAAATAAAGTCGTACTTTTGCAGCGAAAATGGTTCCGTAGCTCAGTTGGATTAGAGCAACGCCCTTCTAAGGCGTGGGTCTTGGGTTCGAACCCCAACGGAATCACCACAAGCCATGCAGTCTCGCCTGACGGGGTCGCATGGCTTTGTGCGTGATATGCCCCTCACATACTGCGACCTCTTCCGCCCCGCGCCCCGCCCCTCCGAGGCCCATTCACATACGCCTTATACCACTCGCGCGTGTGCGCGCACGCAAAGGTAGGGGGTGCTTAACCAGAAGCCGGTCTTGTATACCACTCGCGCGTGTGCGCGCATGCGGAGGCGCCGGCATTCTCCACCTTGCACTACCCTCCCCCCGGCAGCCGAAAATGCTACATTTGTGTAAGATTTTTCCGCCCCATCTTACATACGTAACCACCTGTACATCAAATACCTGCAAAATTAGTGCAAGGTTGTAGGCAGAAACTGCAACCACATTGCGTAAAGGGGTGCCCACACCACGCACCACGCTCTCCACCTGCCGCCAATCTTACACAGACTTCCCTCCACGCTTCGCGGCCACACGCCAAGGCATCTAAGAAAAACGGGAAGCATCCCAGTTTTTTCTGCAATGCTTCCCGTGAGCCCTCCACCCCACCGGGCTCATCCGGCGTTGGCACTCACTACCCCGTCAGGCAGCAGCACCATCCCCGCCCATTTTCTTCCACGCAGGTAAAGGCCGGGCGGCGGCATGGCAATGGCCGGCACGACACCGAGCGCAGAGAAGCCCCGCCGCCGGACCGGTTAGGCTCGACGGCGGGGCATCGAAGGAAGGCTGCGGATGCTTATTCCGCACTATTACTATCCGCTAAACAGCAATGGACCGGGCCTATACAACTATGCCAGGTTCGAGGAACTGACCGGACGTGGCGTGGTTTATGTCACCAAGATGAGGAAGGACCTCAAATATGATGTACTTGTGGACTGTATGCTTCAAATGCCTCAGGGACTGATGGGATACCGTGAGCAGACGGTGGCGTTCCGCAAGGGCAACATCAACCATATGGCCAGAATCATCACTTATGTGGACATCAAGAAGGGCAAACGGCCCAAATTCGTCTCAGTACCGAGGGGATTTTGCCCTCGGCGTCAGCCGGGGCAAAACGGCAGTAACAGGCTTCCTTTCTCAGGCTACGCACGACTTTCGTGCCGTCTTCATTGAGAATAAGCACGGAGACAGCGAAGCCGAAGTGCTTGAAGTCCTGACTGACGCCGAGGAAGTATGCCGCAAGGTCGTTATCGAGAAGGAAGTCCTCGACTTCATTCCTGACATTGGCGGTGGCGATGCAGGTATCATACCGCAAGCCAGAGCCATAGCAAACCTCGGCGTTGAAACATTGGCAGGTAGCCAATGTTTCGTCTTTCTCGACGAGCGCGAGCAAGTCGAAAGGCATCTGATTGTCGCCGCCCCACGGAACGTATGAGAGCGTATCATCTACGATGGTCGGCACAACATCCACGTCCTCGCGGAACACGGTAGCCGAGTTAACGGTGAACGCAGCGCGGGCCTCGAAGCCCGGTAGCGTCTCGACGGAGTTAAAATTAAGAAAGTCCATAACTTGCTGATTTTTTCAGCGAAGTTATGGAATTTATGAGGTGAGTGAAAAGACGCTATGATTGGTTAGAAACCTTGTAGAATTTCGGATTCTCTTGATTTGTTAAATTTGATTTGTATCAATAGATAACTATTATAGAACCATTTGCCCAATTTGTCTTTCTTCCAATTTTTCTCATAGTATGATGTTCGATTTGAAATTCTCATTTTCACTATACCATGAGTTGCCAATTTGTTAAGGTCAGTTTTGTCTATCATAAATACAGCACGGGTTAAAATGCCTGTTGAAGTCACATTATCAGTAGTGGAAATAAACTTTGGGCTTATAATGTCGTCATTATCCAATTTAAACAACAAATTTCCTTCATTAGGTATCGGGCAATTTGAAACGACAGTTATTGAATAAATTAAGTCATTAGAATCCGAATTTGGATAACAACCCCAAGCAGATAATCCAAAATCATATTTCCATCCATCTAACGTTTCGGATTTTGGAGTACAAATAACTTGTCTTCCTGTGTCATCAACCCTATCAACAAGTATTTTCTGCGCAAAAGTATTTGCAGCAGAAATAAAAATAAGCATACAAATTAAAATTTTCTTCATGTCGCAAAGTTACTCATTTTCTATGAACTACGCAAGTTAGAGGAAAACTTCGCAGTCATTGACGCGGAAGATGCAGCAGTCGCGAATCTTGCGGCACTCGCCGAAGGAAAGTATCTTTACGTTCCTCAAGCCGCCGTAGAACGAGTATCGGAGTGAAATGACGTTACGCAGTTCCAAGATAGAGCCGTCAGATTTCCAAACGGAAATATCGACAGGGTCGCCGGAATTGAGCATCGTGCGAGCGGTGGATATGTGAATCAAGCGAGCCATTGGTTACGAATTATTACTGTCCGCTAAACTTTTTTGAGAAGAATAAAAGAAAGGGCTGATTCCATTTGCAGGAGTCAGCCCTAAATGGTTATTTTGGATGTCACCAAACTATCCATGAATAACCATGAGCAAAAGTAGCAATTTCTTCGGACAGCCGATATATGGTCAGTTGATACAATCACTTGACCGCGAAAAAATAGTTGAAAT
>CAMAMB010000074.1 GCA_945836755.1 uncultured Bacteroidales bacterium | reverse complement strand
TGTAGTTTTTCCTGGATGTACATGTAGTTTTTCCTAGATGTACATGTAGTTTTTCTTAGATATACATGTAGGGAAATCATCATGGCAGGCCAAGCCACCCTGCGCACGTCGAAACCGGTGAGAAGGCCGGGCAGCGCTGCATGGAAAACAGCGAGCAGGTCGGCCCACCTGCTGTACGAAGTTACGGAGAGAAATTGTAACTTTGCAGACATGAATTAGCTGTTGACGAACCACATGAAACCAATAATCAAATACAGGGGTGGCAAGTCGAAAGAGATTCCCCACATTATGTGGCATATCCCCCGCTTTACAGGGCGCTACATTGAGCCCTTCTTCGGCGGCGGCGCGCTGTTCTTTTACCTTGAACCCCGACAAGCTATTATCAATGACATCAATACAAAGTTGATGAATTTTTATCGCGGAGTGAGAGATGACTACTCTAACCTGCGGAGAGAACTCGACGAGATAGAGTCATTGTACACAAACCATAGACAAGAGTTTGAGGCACTAAAGGCATTACATCCTGACGAGCGAGTTGAAGATAAAATAGCGCACGCGACAGGGTAAACCGTGCCCCAAAATCTCTTGGATTTATGGTGCTGTCCCCTTGCATTTCCCTAACTCCGGCAGGAGAGGCCTTGCTGTCGTCCAAGCGGAAAGAGATAGTTCTCCTTCTACAAATGCTGAAGCATTAAATGCCTTCTCCTTATCACAAACCGACCACAAAAGCTGCCACCTTATGGGGAAAGCCATATTTGATATTCCATGACGATGCTCGATGGCGGAGAAATGAAGGCGAACCTACACTTTGATGATTTTGGAAAGCCTCTTTCCACTGCACAAGGTAATATGGCAGACATCGTATGCGACTACGGGGATTTTTTGCTTAAAGAAATCGGCTGTTAATTGGTTTAGATAGAAAACAGCAGCAGCCCCCAGTCGCGGAGAAGGGAATGACGCTCCGCCCCGGGCATTACTTCAAATTCTAAAACAGACACACCATGCAAATCATACTGTGGAGCATATTCTTGGTCATCGTCTACAATTGGCTCTTCGGCGAGAAAGAAAAATAGAGATACGGCCAAGCACGACAGACTGCGCTGAGCGAGGCATGGAAACTGCCCACCATGGAGCGGAAAGTAGGGACATAGCTTGCACAAAGGTGCAGGACATGAAAGCATGTACATGAAGGCGGCATAATTTGCAGTCAAACAATCTCAAATCGCTGACTACCCCCTCCTCCTTAACCGCGAGTTTGACGCAAGGGGGCTGCCCTGTGCACCGAGACGTGAGCAGGGGGCGTGCGCCCGGCCCACCCTGTTCCACGAACCTTTCTCTCGCAGGTGCGATACCTATATATAATAAAGAAGGGCGGAGGGTGGCGACGGAGGGCGACCTTTGAGGGTGGCGATATGGCTTCGGTCTCACGGAATACAGGGAGGGAGGACAGGGAATAGTTGAAAAAAATCAGTATATTTGTCTCGCACAACCCGGAGCCTATTCTAAACAACCCGGTACCAACTATGAACAATCCGAAGCTCACTACGAACAAGCCTATGCCTACTGACGACGAGACACTGCTACGCGAGTATTACAGCCGCTACGGGGGCTTCTGGCGCTTCCCCGACATGCTGGACTACTGCTACTTGGTCAACCCCTACTTCACGCGCTCAGCCATCATCGACGAGATGGCAGCCTTCTTCCGCGTGCTGGTGGCTGAATATCCCTCGGGCATGGGGGTTAACTCGGCGCTGGCCGGCGAATGCTGGGGGGTGAAACCGGAGTACATCGTGCCCGGCAATGGGGCGGCCGAGCTCATCAAGGTGGTCTTTGAGGGTATGGAGGGCAAGGTGGGAGTGACGCGGCCCACCTTCGAGGAGTATCCGAACCGCCTGCCCGAGGCCCGCGTGGAGACCTTCGTACCGCAGAACCGCGACTTCCGCTACGACGCCGACGACCTCATAGCCCACTTCTCGGAACACCGCGTCGACACCCTCCTGCTCATCAACCCCGACAATCCTTCGGGCAACTTCATCGACATGGAGGGCGTTCACCGGCTGGCGCAATGGACGCGCGAAGAGGGCATGCGCTTCGTGCTGGACGAGAGCTTCGTGGACTTCAGCGTGGGATATGCCGGCCATTCCTTCATCAGCAACGAGCTGCTCAAGGCCTACCCCCACATGTGTGTCATCAAGTCTATCTCGAAGAGCTACGGAGTGCCGGGGCTCCGGCTGGGCATATTGTGCAGCGGCGACACGGCTCTGATAGCCGGCGTGAAGCAGGCGGTGAGCATCTGGAACATCAATTCGTTTGCCGAGTTCTTCATGCAGATATACCCCAAGTACAGGGCCGACTACGTGGAAGCCTGCGACCGCTTCCTGGAAGCCCGCGCCGACTTCGAGAAAGAGTTGCGGACGATACCTTTCATCCATGTGATGCCCTCGCAGGCCAACTACTTCTTCCTCGAAGTGCTGCCCCCCTTCAAGCCCAAACAGCTGTGCACCACGCTGCTGCGCGACCACCACATCCTGGCCAGCGCCTGCTTAGCCAAGAAGGGCATAGAGCCGGACAGGTATATGCGCATAGCTGTGCGCAGCCACAGAGACAACGAACAGTTTATCAGCGCCATGAAAAAGATAGCCACTTGCCATGATTAAGATATGCATTTGCGGCGGCGGTTCATTAGGCCACGTGTGTGCCGGCGTATTGGCCTCACAGGCCGACGTAGAGGTGAACCTACTGACACAGCACCCCGAGCGATGGGGGCGCGACATCCGTGTGACCGACCCCGCGGGCAAGGTGTATGCGGGGCGTCTGTCGACCATCAGCCACCTGCCCGCCGAGGCGCTACGCGACTGCCGCATCATTCTCCTCTGTCTGCCGGGCTTCGCCATCGAGCAGACGCTGGCCCAAATCAGGCCCTATGTGGGCCGGGCCGTGGTAGGCTCCATCGTATGCAGCACAGGCTTCTTCTTTGCCGCCCACAAGGTACTGGGCCCGGGGGCGCGCCTCTTCGGCTTCCAGCGAGTGCCCTTCATAGCCCGCACAGCGGAATACGGCCACACTGCCAACCTCCTGGGCTACAAGCAGGAAGTGGCCATTGCCACCGAGCAGATTGACGACACCGAGGCCTTCCGCCGCCTGGTAGAGAAGCTATGGCTCACCCCCACCAGGCTGCTCGGCTCCCACTACGAGGTGTCGCTGACCAACAGCAACCCCATCCTTCACACCGGGCGGCTCTACACCATGTGGAGGGACTACCGCGACGAGGTGTACGACCACCGCATACTCTTCTACAAGGAGTGGACGACGGAAGCCAGCGAGAGGCTCATACGCATGGACGCAGAATTTATGCGCCTGCTCGACACACTCCCCGTCAACAAGGACGCCATCCCCCCCCTGCTCACCTACTACGAGAGCCACGACGCCGAGAGCCTCACCCGCAAGATCAGCTCCATCAAAGCCTTCGAGGGCATAAGCGCACCCATGAAGCAGGTGGAGGGAGGCTGGGTGCCCGACTTCGGCAGCCGTTACTTCACCGAGGACTTCCCTTACGGCCTGCAGCACATCGTGCGCCTCTGCCACGAACACCAGGTGGAAGCGCCCTCGATGGAGGAAGTGCTGGCCTGGGGACTGAGCCGCTGCGAATGACACCCTCCCACAGCGCTGCAGAAGCCCTCCCACCCACCACAGGCAGGAAGCTCAGCAGACCACGGCAGCAGCTGAGAGAGACCCTCAGGCAGGGCCACAGACTGAAAAAGGGGGTGGAAGTTTTGTAGTTAAGCGCCAAGGGTGTACCTTTGCTTCTCAATTATAAAACCCCGCATCATGACCGAGAACTACAGCCTGAGCCACCTCAAGGAACTGGAGGCAGAGAGCATATACATCATTCGAGAAGTAGCTGCCGAGTTTGAAAACCCGGTGATGCTCTACAGCATAGGCAAAGACTCCAGCGTGATGGTGCGCCTCGCCGAGAAAGCCTTTGCTCCCGGGCGTCCCCCCTTCCCCCTCATGCACATAGACTCGAAGTGGAAGTTTAAGGAGATGCTGACCTTCCGCGACTGGTATGCCAAGGAGCACGGCTGGCAACTCATCGTGGAGAGCAATGAAGAAGCCTACAAGGCAGGTGTGGGTCCCTTTACCCACGGGTCGAAGGTGCATACTGACCTGATGAAGACACAGGCACTGCTGCAAGCCCTCGACAAACACAAGTTTGACGCAGCCTTTGGCGGTGCGCGCCGCGACGAGGAGAAGAGCCGCGCCAAGGAACGCATTTTCTCCTTCCGCGACCGCTTCCACCAGTGGGACCCCAAGAACCAACGCCCCGAGCTGTGGGACATCTACAATGCCCGCGTGCAGAAGGGAGAAAGTATACGTGTGTTCCCCCTCTCCAACTGGACCGAGCTCGACATATGGCAGTACATCCGCTTAGAGAAGATACCCATCGTGCCCCTCTACTTTGCCAAGATGCGCCCCACCATCAACCTCGACGGGCAGCTCATCATGCCCGACGACGACCGCCTGCCTGAAGCGCTCAGAGGCAATGTCGAAATGCGCATGATACGCTTCCGCACCCTCGGATGCTGGCCCCTGACCGGCGCCGTAGAGAGCGAGGCCGACACGATAGAGAAGATTGTCGAGGAAATGATGACCACCACCAAGAGCGAGCGTACCACACGAGTCATAGACTTCGACCAGGAAGCCTCCATGGAGCAAAAGAAACGCGAGGGCTACTTCTAAGCCTCAGCGCCAACATTCACACCACGAGGGAAGCCCTCACACCGACAGATTACATATACCCCGTATCTTATAAATATATAGACAGTGTTAAGTTTCATCTACGCCAACTATCACAAAGGTGATACGATTGAGATTGGTTGCTCGGCAGGCATCATCACCGGCAACATAGAGTTAGTAACCCCCAAGTACATCGTGCTGCTCCTGCCCAACGGCAAGTGTGTAGGCATTGCCGCAGCCGACGTACACACCTTCAACGCCCCGCAACGCAACTGGGTAGTGCCTGCCACCGACGCAGACACGACGGACATCCCCACACAGAGAGCGGACACCGACCTCGCGTACGACGACACCCATGAAGGCAACACGCCGACGCCCCAAGAAACAGCCGAAGCGGAAGACACCCTCCCCTGCAAGGTAGTGGGCAAATTGTCGGCCTCGGAGCTGCAACGCATCGACCCTAAGCTGCGCCACCGCCAATACTTCCGCCGACTGAGAGAAGACGGCCAGACAGATGAAAGCACCGACACCGTCAACGCCGACACCGCCGGCGACCCAGAGCGTCCCTCACGCTACGAAGACGACAGCCTCGCAGAACACGCAGAAGCCATCTCGGCCCAACGTCTCAACGACGACACCCAGTACATCCCCGCTGACGGTCAAATCACCTTCTACAGCCACGACCGCCGCTATGGCTTCATCCATGACAACAGCCGCGACCTCGACGTCTACTTCCACTACTCACAAATCATAGACCAGCGCCTCTACCCCTACCTCACCAAGGGCATCAAGGTGTGCTACAACATAGAACGCAACTCCCACGGCTTCTCGGCACAGAACGTGCACTTCCCCTGCCACCTATCCGACCTGGCCGAAATGGGACGCCACCTCATCTCCCTGCGCTACTTCCGTCAGGCCGAGGTGCTCGTCCGCAAACTCTACGACATAGACCCGCAAGCACCTGAGATACAGGAGCTCGCCAAGCATCTGCGTCCCGGAGTGCTCGGCGGGAGCGAAGAAAACTCTCCCTACTACGAAGCCTTCACCGAATATATGACCGGCAAGAAGTGCTTCCTTGACAAGAAATACGACGAAGCAGAAGCCGCCTACCTCAAAGCCATCGAGCTCAACCAGCGACCCGAAAGCTGCGTGAAGGACCTGCTCACCCTCTACGTCTCGCTCTTCAAGCAGACCGACGACCCGCAGGAGAAAGAAACCCGCCGCCGCAAAGCTCTCGACTTCCTGGCTGCCCATCGCCACCTCCTGCCCGACAACCTTACTAACAAGCAGTTCGTGGCACGCAACGTCTATCAGGCGCTACAAGACTTCGCAGCCTACATCGCCGCCCTTGACGAAATCCTCGCCGACCCGCAGGTGAAGCACTCCTCGCGCTATCCCTACTATCTGGCCCAAAAGGCCGCAGAATATCTGAAGTACGGCCACAAAGACGAGGCAGCAGCCATCATCGACGAAGGGCTGCTCGTAGCCCCTGCCAACCGCCAGTTCCTGCGACTGAAAAGCCAGCTCAACCAGGACAACATGCAGTCCGACGCCGCAGCCACACGGCCCGACGCAGACAGCAATGGCGAAGCTGCGCCCGGAAGCCAGCCCACAGCCGACGTACCGGCTTCCCCCTCCCAGGCCGCCCCTTTCACTGAAGAGGGCAACGACATCACGTCCTTCTGACATACACCGCTCACCTTCGGCCACCCACTGAGAGGCTGAAGGTGAGCAGCTTTATTATCACCCCATACATTTCACATCCCATCCTAACATACCGTCAGCCCACTGCACGCCGCCCACTTAGCCGCCCGCAGGGCCTGACCACAAGGGTCAACCACTCAAACTCCATACGCAAATGATACTGTTTTTCCAAACCCCTCAGAAAAGTGTCATCGCTACGCAGGTCAAGAGCGCGCTCTCTGCCGAAGACATCCAAAAACTCTGTTGGCTCTACGGAGATGCCACACAGATTGAAGCCAACGCCTTAGAAGGATGGTTCGTCGGACCACGCCGCGAAATGATTACTCCCTGGAGCACCAACGCCGTAGAGATTACGCAGAACATGAACCTCAGCGGCATCGAGCGTATAGAGGAGTACTTCCCCGTGGCCAACGAAGAAGCCGACCACGACCCCATGCTTCAGCGCATGTACGAGGGGCTCGACCAGGACATCTTCACCATCCACCTGCAGCCCGCCCCCATCCGCCACATCAACGACCTCGAGACCTACAACGAAGAGGAAGGACTCGCCCTCTCGCCTGCCGAGATTGACTATCTGCACAAGGTGGAAGGACAGCTCGGCCGCAAGCTCACAGACTCCGAGGTCTTCGGCTTTGCGCAAATCAACTCAGAGCACTGTCGCCACAAGATCTTCGGCGGCACCTTCATTATAGACGGGCAGGAGAAGCCTTCCTCACTCTTTGCCCTCATCAAGAAAACCACTCAGGAGAACCCCCACCACATTGTCTCCGCCTACAAAGACAATGTAGCCTTCAGCCAGGGCCCTGTGATAGAGCAATTCGCCCCTGCCGACCATAGCACCAGCGACTGGTTCCGTGTCAAGGACATCGAGAGCGTCATTTCTCTCAAGGCCGAGACACACAACTTCCCCACCACCGTAGAGCCTTTCAACGGCGCCAGCACCGGGACCGGCGGCGAAATACGCGACCGCATGGGCGGCGGCGTGGGCAGCTGGCCCATTGCCGGCACGGCAGTGTACATGACGGCCTACCCCCGTCTGCGCGGCGGCCGCTCGTGGGAGGATATACTTCCCGTGCGCCAGTGGCTCTACCAAACGCCTGAGCAGATACTCATCAAGGCCTCCAACGGCGCCTCCGACTTCGGCAACAAGTTCGGCCAGCCCCTCATCACAGGCTCTGTGCTCACCTTCGAGCATCAAGAAAACGGCGAGAAGTACGGCTACGACAAGGTCATCATGCTGGCCGGCGGCGTAGGCTACGGCACACGCC
>CAMAMB010000073.1 GCA_945836755.1 uncultured Bacteroidales bacterium | reverse complement strand
TCAGTTGGTTCCAGGTCAGATTGACGTGGGCGTGGTGGTTGAGATACCAGTTGATGCCCGTCGTCACGGCCAGGATGCAGTTACCCTTGATGCAGGGCTTGCCTTCTTGCGAGGTGATGATGAAGATGTCTTTGCCGTCGGTGCTGAGGGCGTCGTCCACGATGGTGACGATGCGGTCGGCCGTGCCTGTGCCGCCTATGCGGTTAAGCATTTCGGTGACCACGGTGGAATTTTCCACCGAGGCGGCCCATGCGCCGAGGCTCATCACGAGTGAGAGTAGGCAGAGCGCCATGAGATGTGTGAGTCTCTTCATAGATAGAATATAAGATAAGAGGTAAAAAAATATGGATATGCGGGTGAAGCGTGGAGGCGACATCAGGCGTCAGGCGGGCATCGCCGGGCCTGTCAGCCAACGTTCTGTGCGGGGGCTGCCCCTCTCGCTGCCGAGGCCGATAAGTGGCCGTGGTGAGAGGTGCAGTGTGCAAATATAGGCATTATCTGCCATCTTTCCCTCAATTCTTGCCTTTTTTGTGGGGCGATGCCATAGCGCGGCCCTCAGGGCGTCGGCCAAGTTTTTCTTACCTTTGCAGGGCGCGGCGTCAGGCCGGCCGTTTTGTGAGCCGGCGACAGTCCCTCGCCCGGGGCTCTTCATAGGTCTAACGTCCTGTCCCGCCACAGTTTATCCCTTTAATCTTTCGCCGACAATGATTACCGTATTCGTCATGGCCACCTGCCCCGACTGCACAGCCGTCAAGCAGGCACTGGGCAGCGATGCCCGTTATGAGCTTATAGACATAGGCACCCACGTGCGCCACCTCAAGACCTTCCTGCGCCTTCGCGACAGCCATCCCGCCTTTGCGGCTGTCAGGGCGCGCGGCGCGGTGGGCATTCCCTGCTTCGTCCTGCCCGACGGCAGCGTGAGTTTTGAGGCCGAGCGCTTTCTTGACGCCGGTCCTGAGGTTTCAGTCGCCCCCGAGCCCTTGACCGAGGGAGCGGCGTGCAGCCTCGACGGCACGGGGTGCTAATCCCACAAGTCTCTTCCCCGATGGCCGACCTCTCTCCCTACTTTCATCTCCCTGTGGCAGCTCTTGCGCCCCGCGTGGTGGCGCAGCTCGAGGCCCGTGGCTGCGTGGTGGTCACGGCTCCGCCCGGTGCGGGCAAGTCAACGCTGCTTCCCCTTCTGCTGCTCCCCCATGTGGCTGAGGGCAAGGTGCTGCTCGTGGAGCCTCGCCGCCTTGCCGCGGTCCAGGTGGCCGGTCGCATGGCCGCCATGCTGGGCGAACGGGTGGGGCAGACCGTGGGCTACCAGGTGCGCTTCGACCGCCGCGTCGGGCCGACCACCCGCATAGAGGTGGTGACGGAAGGCATTCTGGCGCGCCGCTTTGTCGACGATGCCTTGCTTGATGACGTCGGGCTCATCATCTTCGACGAGTTCCACGAGCGCAGCCTCACGGCCGATGCCTGCCTTGCCCTGGCTTGTAGCCTGCGCCGGTCGCTGCGTCCCGAGCTGCGGCTGCTGCTCATGTCGGCCACCATTGATGCCGCCGACCTTTGCCGCCGCCTCGATGCCCCGCTTGTCGAGAGCGAGGGCCGTCTCTATCCCGTGGAGATATGCTATGCGCCGACCGATGCCGCTCCTGCCGACTGTGCCGAAGCTGTGGCCGAAGCCGTGGGCCGCGCCCACCGGCTCCATGAGGGCAGCATTCTTGCCTTCCTCCCCGGCCAGGCCGACATCGAGCGTTGCCGCGCCCTGCTGGCCGACAGCCTCGGCTCCACCGTCGTGCTTCCGCTCTACGGCATGCTCGACGAGCGGGCCCAGCGCTTAGCTCTCCAGCCCTCGGCCGAGGGTGAGCGCAAGGTCGTGCTGGCCACGCCGGTGGCCGAGACGTCGCTCACCATCGAGGGCATTACCGTCGTCGTCGACTCGGGCTTCTGTCGCGAGATGGTCTACGACCCGCGCACCGCGCTGAGCCGCCTTCAGACGGTGCGCATCAGCGCCGACCGTGCCCGGCAGCGTAGCGGTCGTGCGGGCCGCCTGGCTCCCGGTGTGTGTTACCGTCTCTGGACGTCGGCCACCGACCGGCGGCTCTCTCCGTGCCGTCAGCCCGAGGTGCTCACCGCCGACCTCGCCCCCATGCTCCTTGCCGTGGAGGCTTGGGGAGGCGACGAGGTGGAGCGCCTGCCTTGGATCACCCCTCCGCCGTCGGGCCATTTAGCGGCGGCGCGCAGCCTGCTCACTCTCTTGCAGGCCTTCGACGTTTCGGGCCGCCTCACGCCCCACGGCCGCAGCCTTGCCGCCCTGCCTTGCCATCCGCGCATGGCCCGGCTGCTCCTCTCCTCCGCCGCTCCCTCGCTCCGGGCGCTGGCGGCCGACATCGCCGCCCTCCTCGAGGAGAAGGACATCATGCCCGAGGCGGTGGCCGATGCCGACCTCACCTCCCGCCTCGCCCTCCTGCGGCGCCATCGTGCCGCCCTGGCGGCCGGCCGTCAGGCGGGCGATGGCCGTCTCAGCCGCCTCGTGGCCGTGGCTCGGCAGTATCGCCTGCTCGTCGGAGCGCCCGAGGACAATGCCGACCCTTCGCCCTATGCCGTGGGTGCTCTCGTGGCTGCCGCCTATCCTGAGCGCATTGCCTGTCCCTGCGGGGTAGGCCGGCTGCGGTTGGCGTCGGGCGAGACGGTGCTGCTCGACGAGGCTGACAACCTCAGCGCTGAGCCTCTCTTGGCGGTGGCCGCCGTGGGCCGCAAGGTCTTCTTGGCTGCGCCCCTTGATGCCGCCGATGCCGCCGTCCATGCCCGGTGGCGCGAGGTCGTGGCATGGGATGGCCGCCTCCACGACTTCGTGGCCCGCCGCGAGCAGCGCATTGGCAGCCTCGTCCTCTCCGCCGTCCCCTTGCAGGCGGTAGAGCCCGCTGTCATGGTCGAGGCTGTGGCGGCCGCCGCGCCCAAGGAGGGGGCACACATGTTCTGCTTCACCGAGGAGCTCCGCCGTCTCCAGCAGCGTCTGGCCGCTGTGGCGGTGTGGCATCCCGAGTGGGAGCTGCCCGCGGTCGACGATGCGGCTCTCATGGCCTCCGTGGCCGAGTGGTTACCGCTCTATATAGGCAGCCCCACGCCTGCCACCCTTGCCGCCGCCCTCCGTCGCGTCGACCTCGCGGCCGTCGTCCGGGCCATGTTGGGCTACGACCTCAGTCTCCGCGTCGACCGCTGTGCGCCGTCCCACCTCGTCGTGCCCACGGGCAGCCGGCTGCGCCTCGACTACCGCCCCGGCGCCGATGCTCCCGTACTCAGCGTGCGCCTTCAGGAGTGTTTCGGCCTCACCGACACGCCTTGTGTCGACGAGGGGCGCCGTCCCGTGCTCATGGAACTCCTCTCGCCGGGCTACAAGCCCGTGCAGCTCACCGCCGACCTCCGTTCCTTCTGGCAGTCGACCTATTTTGAGGTGCGCAAGGAGCTGCGCCGGCGTTACCCCAAGCACTCCTGGCCCGACAGCCCCCTTGAGGCCGAGGCGGTGCGCGGCGTCAAGCGTCGGTAAACGCCGCGAGAACCTTCCGTCAGGGGCATATATATAATAATGGCCGCGCGAATCACTTCGGGCGGCCATCAAAATCTAAGAATTAATATTATCAAACATGCTGAAGCCGTTGCCGACTTCCGCATTCGTATCGGGCAAGGGGTAGAAGCGGGCGGGAAGCTGTGGCGCGCGTGGCCTGCGGCTTCCCGCCGCTCTGTGTGAACTCCTTCCTACTTCTTGCCTTCCGTGCCCCAGAGGTCATTGTTCCAGGGGCCGGAGTTGCTGTCTTTCTTGTCGGAGAGCTGGGTGTCGCCTTCTGTTTCGCTGACTACGAACGACGTGGGGGCGAGCACTTCGCCTGTCATCATGAGGTGCACCACCTCCAGTGCGGGCTTGATATATGTCTTTTTCATGTGGTTCTGAGTGTTAGGGGTGATTACTTCATGAGCACCTTCTTGCCGTTGACTATGTAGAAGCCTCGGGTCATGCGCTGTACGCGGCGGCCGCTGAGGTCGTACATCCGGGTCTTGCCGTTGTCGTTCACCTCGATGGCCTCGATGCCCGTAGTGGTGCCGTTGTCGAACACCATGCGCAGGCTGCCGCCTACGTTGGAGGCAGAGATGGGTAGGTAGGCGCGGAAGCCTTGGAGGTAGGTGCCGTTGTACTTGTACATGCCTATGCCGCTGCCTTCAGGCTTCTGCAGGGTGTAGATGGCGGTACCGTCGTCGGGCTTGTCCATGGTGGTGAACGTACCGTTCAGCTTGCCGTCACCGGCGGTGTAGGTGGCGTCGGCCACGTTGGCGGCTACCGGGAGGAATACGTTGCCGTTCTCCTCGCCTGTCAGGTATTCAAGGATGACGGGGGTGTTCTGGGGGATGATGTCGCCTTCCACGGCGGTGAGCTTCAGCACATCGTTATCCACGGCGCCGGTGTAGGCGGCCACACGGTCTGAGGTTCCATCACTGCGCCCTAAAGCCACGGGGCTGTAGATTGTGCCGTAGCCGGCGGTGGTGCTCAATGCCACGGGCAGCCATTCCACTTCTTCGATCACCCAGTCGTAGCCGTTGTCGGTGTGGCTGTTGTTGGTCAGGTTGCCGCGGTCCCAGGAGTTGGTATTGCAGTAGATGGCGCGCTGCGGCTGTGATTCCGAGATGGTGTAGATGGTGTATGAGGCGTTGTCGATGCCGCGGCCGAAGCCGGTCACGAAGCCTTCTGAGCCTACGGAGGCCAGGCCGTTCTTTCCTTCGCTGATGTACCGGCCCTCTACGTAGGCCACGAGCTTGTTGTCGTCGGTCAGGTAGAAGATAGACTCACGGCCGTTGTCGGCGGGGTCGCCGCATTGCAGCACATTGCCACTCACGTTGGAGCGCAGGCGCTTCTGGTGTCGTACGTTCTTGAAGCGGTAGAACTTGCCGGGGGTGGGCTGGTTCATCTCGAGGGTCATATCGGCCACGGTGGTAAACTTGGCCTCACTTGCGCTGATGTCGTCGGTCGTAGCGGTGGGGGCCGTAGTGGTCAGGAGGGTGGCTGCGGAGTTCACGGCGTCGTCGTAGGCTGTCTTGTAGTCGTTGTTGAGCTTGTTGAGGGTCGTGCCGAACTTGCTGTCGGCGGGGCGGGCGGCCAGAGCCTTCCAGGTGGTCTCGAGGCTGCGCAGGTCGCTGATGTTGCTCAGCTTGTTCTGGTTGACGATGGCGAAGATGGTACCCTTGTCGGTGAGATTATTGTAGAAGCCCATGTAATAGTCGGTGCCGCTATGGTTTGACACGTAGGTGTTCTTGCCGGCGGGCTTCAGGGCGTGGGGATAGTTCGCGTCGCCCGTGGCTGCGTACTCGTAGAGGTCGCTTGCGTAGTTGGCGGTGGTGCTCACGTTGGTCAGCTTGTTGGGGTCGTCGCCCACTGTGACGTAGCCCATGGGCTGTTCGGGCTCGATGTAGGGCACGAGTTTGAGGTAGCCGGTGCCGGCCACACGCTGCAGCGACCAGTAGGCCAGCACGTTGTTGCTGATGGCAGCCTCGTCGGCTATGCTCTCTATCTTGATCTTGCCGCCTTCGCGGGGCTTGATGGTCCACATCCAGTTGGTGCCGTCGTTCTTCAGCGCTGTACGGCCCGACTTGATGGCAAACAGCTTGGGGGCGGCGGGGTCTGTGGTGATGAAGTCTAAGTCCTTGGTGGCGGAGTAAGCTGCAAATTGGGTGTTGGTGTTGGCCAGCAAGTTGGTCACAGACGTCACGTCGCTTAGCATGAGGTTGGCGTTTTCGGTATTCAGCACGGCGGCAGCCGCGGGATTGTAACTCTCATAGAAGTTGTTGAACTCTACGAGGTTGGCATCTTTGCTGCGGCTGTTCTCAGCGAAGGTGTAGGTCTGGAACCCGAAGGCGGAGAGGGCGAAGTAGGGATAGCCATTGAGCTTCTGGTCGCTTGAATTGCCTTTCACCACGTAGCGGATGTGCTTGGCGGCGAAGGGCAGACCGATGACGCGGCTGTTGAATGTGGTGGCCTGGGCCTGGGGCAGGCCGTTCACGTCCTTGTTGAAGGTGGCCACGCTCACATAGTTCCCATCGTCGGAGCTACACTGTATCTCGATGATGGTGGGATGGGGACCGCCGTTGTGACGGGTGCGGTAGGTGAAGCTGACCAGGCTGGCGGCCTCTGTCAGGTTTACCTGCAGGAAGTGCCAGGTGCTGGGGGCGGTGTTCCTGTCCTGCTGCCATGAGGAGTGGAACGACGTGTTGTTGTCGCCGTCCACGAGCTTCGAGAGGGTCATTGTGGCGTCGCCTGATCCGGTCTTGGTCTGCTCGGCGTTACACAAGAGGTTGTCGTCGGCGGTGAGGGTCACGTTGGTGGCGTCGCTCAGGGTGTAGTGGATGCCGCCGTAGTTGGCTTGGGCGGTAGTGAGGGCCGTTCGCAGTGCCCCCTTGGCAGAGTCCAGCATGTCCTGATACTCGTCGGAGCAGTCTACAGCGGTGTAGAACACGTAGGGATGGGCGCTTCCCCAGCGGGCCCACGAGCTGGGATTACAGTTCCAGAACGTGGTGTTGGGCAGTTGGCCCGACGAGTTGAAGTTGATGGTCGAAGCGATGAGGTAGGCGCAGTCGTCTTCTCCTATGCTCGTGGCGTCCTTGGTGGTGCCGTTGCCGGTTTCTGTCTTCACGCCGGCCTTCCATGCGCTGGGCAGGGTGGTGTCGGTCCACTTGCGCAGATAGATGTACTGCTCAGTGGTGCTGCTCGTGCTGCCGTTGCCGGCGAGGTAGGTGTCGGTAGACAGCGACTTGATGGCCACCTTGATGAAGGTGCCGTTGGCGTACTGAGAGTCGTCAGTCACCTCGGTCACGCTGACCACTTTCCAGACCGAAGCGCCTGCGGCCTTCTCGTAGTGGTAGTTGGCGGCGTCAGAGTAGGGCTTCTCTTTCTGCACGTTGATGGAGTTGCCGGCGTTGTAGATGAAGCCGGTGCGGTCTTCAGAGCCGTTGAAGCAGGTGTTGTAGATGAACACCACGTCGTTGGCTGCGAGCGACGCCTTGCGTGCTCCGGGTTTGTAGTGGGTCGTCTGCGCTGAGACGGCCAACCCACAGACGCTGCAGAGGAGCAAGGTCAGGAGGGTAAATGTTTTTTTCATACAGTTTGTGATTAGTATAAGTGATTGAGTAATAAGTAGTCAGTCTCGGTGTGAGGGCAGGACGGCGGTGTAGTGCATTTCCACCTCGCCGGGGCGCCGGGCCGCAGCGGTCGTGTGCCAGGCAGAGGCTGCCCCTGAGACTCCTTTGCGGTGGCGGGTCTGTGACGTGTGGACACAGGCCGCGTGTGATGGGTTTATGTGTTGCGAATGACTATCTTTGTGCCCTTGTGTGGCGATAGCTTCTTCTCTATTTGTACTTCATTTCGGGCGCAAAAGTACAGCGATAACGTGAAAACAGCAAAACGGGGGGGGTAAAATATGTTAAAAGAATACGCAAAGCATGGCCGCTCTGCGTAGAATTTTTTGATAAATGCGCAAATTGCTGAGCGGGGTGAGCAAAAGGGGTGGTAAGGCTGCAGGCCGCCATGGGGCAGTGTCGTCGCCCTCTTCGTGGACAGGGGCATATATGATATCATTGCGTCGGTGCCCCCATAGTAATCCCGGGCTGCCTCCGGTTTTTACGGGAAGCAGCCCGGGATTTTCTACATGTACATGTAGTTTTTTCTGGATGTACATGTAGTTTTTCCTGGATGTACATGTAGTTTTTCTTAGATGTACA
>CAMAMB010000072.1 GCA_945836755.1 uncultured Bacteroidales bacterium | reverse complement strand
AGTTTTTCCTAGATGTACATGTAGTTTTTCCTAGATGTACATGTAGTTTTAACGGGATGTACATGTAGGAAATCACAGACGCCTCAGGCCCATCCTTCCGGCCCATTCCCTGCCACTCTCACGCCGCCTTGTCCTTCGCCGGCAGGCCGTGGCCCGGCTGCCGCTATGGCTCCGACTGCCGCGACGCTTCGGGGGCAGAGACTGAGGCGGCGGCCGCATCGTCGCTATCGTCCGGGGCCACGTAGACACCGGCCTCCTTCTCCACGGCTATCTCCTCCTCGCTGATACCACGGGGAAGCGGCGTGTCGTCGCCCACCACGTAGCGACGATAGTATGACATGACGAGCGTGGTCACCGGCAAGGCAATGATCAGACCGATAAGCCCCAGCGCGTAGCCCCACACGCTCAGCGCGAGCAGCACGATGGCCGGCGGCAGCCCCATGATGCGGCCCATGATGCGCGGTGTGAAAATGGTGTCCTGCAACACCTGCACTACCAAGTAGACCGCCAACACCAGGCCCAACAGCAGCCAAAAGTTGCGACCCGTCTCCGCCGCCGTCAGCAGGGCCATCAGCGTGGCCGGGATGAAGCCAATCACCTGGAGATAAGGCACAAAACTGATGACACCAATCAAGCAGCCCAGCCCTACAGGCACGGGAAAGCCTATCAGCGCGAAGCCTATGCTGAACATGACGCAGTTGCTCAGCGCAATCAGTGCCTGGCCGCGGAAGTAGCCCGCCATGCCGTGCTGGATGTCGCTGACTAACTGCGCCACGAAGCGACGCTTCGAGCGGGGCACATAGTGGATCCACCCATTGGCATACTTCTCGTAGTCGGAAAGCAGGAAGAGCAGATACAGCAGGCCGATGAGCGAGGCCACAATGTTGATGACAAGGCCCGCTGTGCTCATGAGCATCTCCCAGACCTTCGGCACGGTGGTGCGCAACGCATTGACCACATCCTCCTGCTGGAGCAGCTTCTCCACCTCGTACTGAGAGGCATGACGTTGCAGATAGGCCTCCAACGCGGGAGGGATGGTGTGGTTGCTCGCACCCTGCCGGATGTAGCGGATGGTCACCTCCTTCAGATGGCCCATCTCGTCCATCATGGGCGGAACGACTAAGTAGAAGAAGGCCGCCAGCAGACCCACCGTCAGACCCAAGGTCAGAAATATGGAAGCAAAGCGGCTGCGCAGCCTACACTTGAACTGAAAAAACCGCACCACCGGATAGAGCAGGTAAGCCACCATCCAGGCTACGAAAAAGGGGAGTAGCACGGCACTCAGGTAGTAAATCAATACCCCCATGCCCACTACCGCCACCACAACGAGCAGCACGCGTATGAAACGGTCGAACGTGATGGGGTGAGGGCCGGAAGAGGCCACCTTGTCGGTGGAAGAGGGAACAGAAAAGCCTTTCATGAGCAATGGAATGATGTATAAGGGCAAAATTATCTATTCTAATTTAAAAAAGCACCCAAATCGATATTTCTCTTTTTGCTTCGCGAACAAAAACCCATATATTTGCAGCATGGGACAACTATACTTAGTGCCCACGCCGGTGGGAAACCTTGAAGACATCACCCTGCGCGCCCTCCGCATACTGCGCGAAGTGGACGTGGTGCTGGCCGAAGACACACGCACCTCCGGCCTCCTCTTGAAGCACTTCGACATCAAGACGCGCCTGCTCTCCCACCATAAGTTTAACGAGCACCAGACCGCTGCGGCCTTCGCCCGGCGCATGGCGGCAGGCGAGACCATGGCCCTCATCTCCGACGCCGGCACGCCTGCCATCTCCGACCCGGGCTTCATGCTCGTCAGAGCCTGCGTCGAACAGGACGTAAAGGTGGAGTGCCTGCCCGGTCCTACCGCCTTCGTGCCTGCCCTCGTCTGTGCAGGCCTGCCCTGCGACCGCTTCGCCTTCGAAGGCTTCCTGCCACAGAAGAAAGGGCGAGCTTCGCGCCTCGAAGCCCTGCGCGAGGAAGAGCGCACCATGATCTTCTACGAGTCGCCTTTCCGCGTGGTGAAGACCCTCTGTCAGCTGGCCGACGTCTTCGGACCCGAAAGACGCTGCGCCGCCTGCCGCGAAATATCCAAGCTCCACGAGGAAACCGTCAGAGGCACCCTCCAAGAGGTGGCACAACACTTTGAAATGCACGAGCCGCGAGGCGAATTCGTTCTCGTGGTCGAGGGATACGAGGCGCCCAAGAAGAAAAAGGACCGACGGCCCGCCACCGACGGCCTCACATCCCGCACCGACCCTGCCGAGGACTGATGCACACGGCAGACGCACCCCGCCGGACACGCCCGGACTCTCCCAAACGATCTCACACAAAACACTCATACTCACACGGATAATTCACCGCATTATGAAAAAATATTTTTGGCTCATACTGGCCACCCTTACCCTTACCGCCTGCAACACCAAGAAAGAAAAAGAAGCTGAAGCCAAGGACGCTAACGCCTTGCTCGTAGATTCGCTCCGCCAGGCGCTCACCCAGTCGCAAAACGAATCGACCGATCTCATCGAAACCCTCTCCCAGATACAAGACGGCTTCGACCAAATTAACCAGGCCGAGGGGCGCATACAACTCAAAGGCGAGAACGGAGGCATGCCGGACAAGCAGGCCATCATGGAAAACATGGCCTTCATACAGCGAACACTCCGCCTCAACCAGGAGCTCATTGCCGACCTCAAACAGCAGCTCCGCAACAACGCACGCACCGACGCTCGCTCAAAGGCTAAGCTCGAAGAGATGATCACCAACTTCACCAAACAGCTCGACGAGAAGACGGCAGAGGTCGAAAGCCTCAAAGAAGAACTCGCCAAGCGCGACATCCTCATCGCCGAGCAGGGTGAGCAAATCAATACCCTGAACAAAAACGTCGACGAGCTTAACAAGCAAAACGAGGAGAAGGCCAAGACCCTCGAGAAGCAGGACAAGGAACTCAACACCGCCTACTACGTGTTCGGCACTAAGAAGGAGCTCCGCGAGCAGCGTATCCTCAATCGCAGCGACGTGCTCAAGAGCAACGACTTCAACAAGGACTACTTTACACGCATAGATACACGCGTCACGAAGGTCATCCGCCTCTACTCCAAGAGCGCCCAGCTCATGACCAATCACCCCGCCGGCTCATACAGCCTCGACAAGGACGCACAGGGACAGTACACCCTGCGCATCACCAAGCCCCAAGAGTTCTGGAGCGTGAGCCGCTATCTCGTCATCACCGTGAAGTAACCTCCTCCTCACCATGCGACGTATCATCGTAACCCTCCTCTCGGCCGCCATCCTCCTGCTACACACCGGCTGCACCAGCCAGCAGATGGCGGGCGTGAGCATGGGCAGCTCCATGGGCGCCATGCTCTGCTCCACCATAGGCGGACTCAACGGCGGCTGGCGAGGCCACGACCGCGGCCTCATCACGGGCATGGTTGTGGGAGGCGTCGTGGGAGGCCTCGTTACCTCCCCCGAGCTGCAAGAAAAGGCCGCCGCCAAGAAGAGCGCCTCGCGACACGAAGCCGGCAGAGACCGCTACGACCGCCAAACGGCCCGCTACCACGACGACTACGAGGAAGCCCTCGCAGCCCGCAAGCAGCCACACGCCAAGGCCAAGAAGAAGGACCTGCTCTACGTCGGAGTGGAAAATCTCAAGTTCTTCGACGTCAACAGCAACGATGCCCTCGACCCTATGGAGGACGCCTATATAGAAATGGACCTGGTCAACCGCAGCGGCAAGGACCTCTACGAGGTGACACCGCAGGTGGTCTGCCAGAACAGCGACGTAGAAATCAGCGACCCCGTGACCATCGACCACATACCCGCCGGCAAGGCAGTGCGCTACCGCATCCTGCTGCGCGGCACAGCATCGCAGCGCCAAGACATCACCCTCTTCCAGGTGGGCTTCGGCTCCAAGAAACGTCCCACGACCGTCAAGGCCTTCCGCCTCCGCATCAATGCAGCTCTCTGACCATAAGGCCATTGTGCGCTTAGGCATCCCCATCGCCATCGGACAGCTGGGGGTCATCATCATGGGGTTCGCCGACACCATGATGCTGGGTCGCTACAGCACCGACGCCCTGGCCGCGGCCTCCTTCGTCAACAGCGTATTCAATCTGGGTATCTTCATGCTCTCCGGCTATGGTTACGGGCTAACCCCACTGGTGGCCTCCTGCTATGGACGCGGGAGGCTTCGTCGTGCCGGGGGGTTGCTCAAAGAGGCGCTGCTGGCCAACCTGCTGGTGGGGCTTCTGATCACCGCCCTCCTCGTGGGCGCCCTCTGTGCCCTACCCTGGTTCGGGCAGCCAACCTCGCTGCTCCCCCTGATACGCCTCTACTTCCTGCCCATGCTCGTGAGCATGGTCTTCGTAGCCCTCTTCAATGCCCTCAGACAGTTCACAGACGGCATTACCGATACCGCCGTGGGCATGTGGGTCATGCTCATAGGCAATGCCTGCAACATCGTGGGCAACTACCTGCTGATATATGGCGTTGGCCCGTTCCCCGAACTCGGCCTGCTCGGCGCAGGACTGAGCACCCTGCTGGCCCGCATGCTGATGCCCCTGTTGCTGTTCTCCCTCCTTATAGGCCGTAGCCGTTACCGCCCCTACCTGTTGGGCTTCATGGCACAGCGGCTGCATGCCAAGGCAGTGAGGCAGGTGCATAAGATGTCCATGCCCATTGCCCTGCAGATGGGCATGGAGAGCGGCTGCTTCACCGTGAGCGGCATCATGGCCGGCTGGATCGGAGCTACCGACCTGGCCTCCTTCCAAGTCATGGTGACCATCGGCACACTCGGCTTCCTCCTTTATTATAGCTTCGGCTCGGGCGTGAGCATACGCATGGCCGCCTTCTATGGCCAGCACAACTGGGAAAAAGTCAAGCAGGTGGCACGTGCAGGGCGCGACATCATGCTCCTGATGGCCTTCATCTCCAGCTGCATCATCGCATTCTTCGGGCGAGAGCTGGCAGGATGTTTTACCACCGACCCCGCTGTGCTGGCGCTCTGCGTCAGCCTGCTGCCCCCGCTTGTGCTCTATCAGCTCGGCGACACCCTTCAGGTGTGTTACTCCAACACCCTGCGCGCCACCGGCCATGTGCAGTCAGTCATGTGGATAGCCTTCGTGAGCTACGTCGTGGTCAACATTCCCATGAGCTACCTGCTCGCCTTCACCTTTGGGCTTGGCAGCAAGGGCCTCTTCCTCGCCTTCAGCTGCGGCCTCTTCACGGCCGGCGCCCTTTTCTTTGTCCGCTTCCGCAGCACCCTACGAGCCTCCATGCTCGAAACAAGGGCCGGGTAGCTCCCGCCCACAGTAAAAAAACATAGAAACATTTGGCCACTACCGCTAAACTGCCTATCTTTGCACCCGCTTAACAGCACAAAGGTTTGATCCGCTAGCTCAGCTGGTAGAGCACAACACTTTTAATGTTGGGGTCTTGGGTTCGAGCCCCAAGCGGATCACGCAGACCATGGCAGCACTTCCCAAAAGGAGGTGCTGCCCTTTTTGTTGCCTTCAGCCGCCGGCCCGCCTGTGCCCCACCAGCTCGGGCGAGCAGTCACCGGCGCCATAGATACCCTGAGGCCCTTCCGGAGACGTCCGCGCCCTTGGTAGGGGCTTTCGTGCAAATATGCAAAGGCCGGCCGCGCAGCAGTGTGCTGTGGGCCGGCTTATCTGTATGGCTGTTTGTATGGCTTGGGAGGCTTTGGCAGTGCGCTGGTACAG
Organism: uncultured Bacteroidales bacterium; assembly: GCA_945836755.1. GTDB lineage: Bacteria > Bacteroidota > Bacteroidia > Bacteroidales > Bacteroidaceae > Alloprevotella. The sequence continues at coordinate 2,047 of CAMAMB010000072.1, read as the reverse complement.
AGGCCGAGGGGTGTAGAGGTTTCGACAGTCCTTGGCGTAGTGGTGACCGGCGTGGTAGTTACTTGCAGCTGCCTTTTCCGCAGCATCCGGTGCCGTCGAAGCAGTGGGTGCAGAGGCGGCATTTGGGTAGGCCTATGGCCTCGACCATGGTGCTGAGCCGGTTAAACTTGAGGGTGGTGAGGCCGAGGCGTTGGCGTATCATGTCTATCATTTTGAGCTGTTCGGGCGAGCCTTCTGTGGCGTACCGCTCGAGGTTGGTGTGTGGGTCGCCTTCTATTTCGCCTATGATGCGGCGTGTGATGAGTTCGAGGTCGCTCTTAGAGGAGGTGAAGCCTATGAAGGGGCAGCCATAGATGAGCGGGGGGCATGCTATGCGCATGTGTATGGCCTTGGCGCCGTCTTCGAAGAGCACTTTCACATTGTCTCTAAGCTGTGTGCCGCGCACGATGGAGTCGTCGCAGAAGAGCACGCTTTTGTCGCGCAGGATGTCGCGGTTGGGTATGAGTTTCATCTTGGCCACGAGAGAGCGCATGCTTTGGTTAGAGGGGGTGAAGGAGCGCGGCCAGGTGGGGGTGTACTTGGAGATGGCTCGGCTGTAGGGTTTGTGTAGTCCGGCGGCGTAGCCTAAGGCCATGCCCACGCCTGAGTCGGGTATGCCACAGACGATGTCCGGGTTTTCGGTCTCATCTCTTTCGGCCATCATGACGCCGTTGGTGTAGCGTGTGTGTTCCACGTTGCGTCCCAAGTAGGTGGAGGTAGGGAAGCCGTAGTATACCCACAGGAAGGAGCAAATCTGTTCGTGGTCCGAGGGTTGTCGCAGGCATTTTACGCCGTCGCGGTCTATGTGTACTATCTCGCCGGGCCCCAGGTCTCGGTAGGTGTCGTAGCCGAGGTTGGGGAAGCAGGAGCTTTCGCTGGCTACGGCCCAGGCGCCTTTTTTCCTGCCAATGACGATGGGGGTGCGTCCCCAGTCGTCGCGGGCTGCGATGAGGCCTTGGCGTGTGAGCAGGAGCATGGAGCAGGAGCCGTCGATGTGGCGAAACACATTCTCGATGCCGTCCACGAAGTCCTTGCCCTGTATGAGCAGGAGGGCGATGAGCTCCGTCTGATTGATTTTGCCGGACGAGAGTTCCGCGAAGTGGTTATGGTGTTGCAGCAGCTCTTCGGCCAGGGCGTCGAGGTTGTTGATCTTTGCCACGGTGACGATGGCAAACTCGCCTAAGTGGGAGTGGATGATGAGGGGCTGTGCGTCGGTGTCGCTGATGACGCCGATGCCTGACGTGGCGCCTTCAAATTTTGAGAGCGAGGGCTCAAACTTCGTGCGGAAGTAGCTGCTCTCCAGGTTGTGTATCGAGCGGGTGAACGTGCCTGCCTCGGCGTGGTATGTAGCCATACCGCCGCGGCGTGTGCCCATGTGTGAGTGATAGTCTGTGCCGTAAAAGACATCGGCCACGCAGTCGGCCATAGCCACTGTACCGAAGAAGCCTCCCATAGTTGTTGTGTGTGGATTGAGTGGTGGATAAATGACGGCCCTCGTTGACCGTCAAACGATGTGGCAAATTTACAGCTTTTTGTCCACATCCCCCACATCCTTCCCGTCTTTCGTTGTAGCGGCCGGGCGGGGCGTATCAAGAGTGAAGGTCTATACCTCCGTGTCTGCACGTTGGTATAGACCTTCTGTATGGTGGCTGACCTTGCCCGTAGCTTAGTCAGGTATCTTGGAGCCTTCGCCGAAGTCTATTTCGTCGTAGTCGTCGGGCAGCTCGTCGGGCGTCCATCCGCCTGAACTCTGTCCGCCGGAGGCAGCGAGCAGGAGGGTGGTGCCGAGATGGTTGAGCGTAGTGTGCGGTTGTATATATGCTTTCTTCATATAGAGGTCTTCATGAGTGTGTGGAAGGTGTGTGGCGGGTGAGGTGGCTGCGCCTTTAGCGCACCACCTTCTTGCCATTCTTGATGAAGACGCCGCTGCGGGGTTCTTCGGCGAGGCGGCGGCCCTGGAGGTCGTAGATGCCTTGGCGCGGAGCGGAGGTGACGATGCGGATGTCTT
>CAMAMB010000071.1 GCA_945836755.1 uncultured Bacteroidales bacterium | reverse complement strand
TAGGAAAAGCTACATGTACATCTAGGAAAAGCTACATGTACATCTAGGAAAAACTGCATGTACATCTAAGAAAAACTACATGTACATCTAAGAAAACCTGCATGTACAGTTGGGCATGTATGCAAAGGAGGCTGTGTCGACGAGTGTATATGTCGACACAGCCTCAACTCACTTTATGCGATGCCTCTCCGAGGGAATGGTGCTCAGGAGAGACCTACGATTTCTCCATCTACGTAGTCTATGTGGTTGGCCTGTGGCAGCTTGGGCAGGCCCGGCATGCGCAGGATGTCGCCGGCTATGGCCACTATCATTTCAGCGCCGGCGTTGATGACGATGTCGCGTATGGTGAAGCTGAAGCCGTCTGCCGCGCCGTACATCTTGGCGTCGGCCGAGAATGAAAACTGTGTCTTGGCTATGCAGACGGGGAAGTGGCCCATGCCGTGCTCTTCGGCCAGTTTGAGGCGTTTGAGGGCGGGGGCGGAGAAGGTGACCTCTGCGGCGCCGTAGATGTGGCGTGCCACCTTCTCTATCTTTGTGCGCAGGGGGTCGGTGTCGTCGTAGGTGAGGCGCAGGGTCGGCGTGGGGCCGTTGTGTTCGATGGCGTCGACCACGACGCGGGCCATCTCTTCAGCCCCTGCTCCGCCCTTGGCAAAGGCGTCGTTGACGACGAACGCCACTCCGAGTTGCTCTTCGCAGTGTACCCTGAGCAGGGCGAGCTCGCTGTCAGTGTCTTCGGCGTAATGGTTGAAGACTACGACCACTTTCTGTCCGAAGCCTTGGAGGTTGCGTACGTGCTTGTCGAGATTGGCCAGTCCTGCCCGCAGTCCGTCCTCGTTGGGCTCCTTGATTTGATCGAGGGCCACGCCGCCGTGCATTTTGAGGCCGCGTGCGGTGGCCACGATGACGGTGAGGTCGGGCCGGAGGCCGCTCTTGCGACAGACTATGTTGTAGAACTTTTCTGCTCCGAGGTCTGCCCCGAAGCCGGCCTCGGTGATGGTGTAGTCGGCCAGCGAGAGCGACATTTTGGTGGCTATCAGCGAGTTGCATCCGTGGGCGATGTTGGCGAAGGGGCCTCCGTGTACGATGGCGGGACTGTGTTCGGTGGTCTGTACGAGGTTGGGGCGGATGGCGTCTTTGAGGAGCACCATGATGGCGCCCCCTACGCCGAGGTCCTTCACGGTGAAGGGCTTGCCCTCGTAGTCGTAGCCCAGAAGGATCTGGTCAATGCGTCGTCTGAGGTCCTTCTCGTCGGCGCTGAGGCAGAGTATGGCCATGAGTTCCGAGGCCGGGGTGATGTCGAAGCCTGTCTGTGTGGGCAGGCCGTTGACGGAGGGGCCGAGGCCGGTCACTATCTGTCGGAGGGAGCGGTCGTTGACGTCGAGCACCCTCTTCCACAGCACCTCTTTGAGGCCAAATCCCTCGGCGCGGTGCTGGTAGAGGTAGTTGTCGAGCAGGGCTGCGATCATGTTGTGGGCCGAGGTGATGGCGTGGAAGTCGCCCGTGAAGTGGAGGTTAATCTTCTCCATGGGGAGCACCTGTGCGTATCCTCCGCCGGCCGCTCCACCCTTCATGCCGAAGCATGGGCCGAGGGAGGGCTCGCGCAGGGCTACGCAGGCCTTCTTGCCGATTTTGTGGAGGCCGAGTGCCAGGCCTATGCTGACGGTGGTCTTGCCGATGCCGGCCTTGGTGGCCGTGATGGCGGTGACGAGGATGAGTTTCCCCTTCTTCTCCGGCTTGATGAGGCTGAGCGGGAGCTTGGCCACGTGGCGGCCGTAAGGCTCGATGGTGTCGGGGGCAATGCCTAAGTCTTGGGCAATGTCGGCGATGGGGCGTAGGATGGTCTCGTGTGCTATTTCGATGTCGGTTTTCATAGGGCTTGGTGGCAGGGCCTTGGTTGTAGGTGAATGGGGGCTTAGGTGGTTTCAGAGGTCAGCGTTCGCGGGTTCGATGCTGTCGAGAGCCTTCATGACGAGATGGCCTTCGTAGCCCTTAGAGAGGGCTGTGCGTGCGGCTTTCTGCTTGGCCTTCAGCGGTGGCTCGTTTGCGAGCTGTTGGAGGCGCGTGGTGAGCAGGGCGTTGAGGGCCTTGAGGTAGGCTTCTTCGTCGATGGTGGCGAGCAGGCGGTCGATGAGGCTTTCTTCCAGCTGCTTGCAGAGCAGCTCGTAGCGTATCTTCATGCGTCCCCAGTGGGCGAAGCTCAGCTTGTCGTGGATGAAGGCTTGTGCGTAGCGTTCCTCGTCGATGAACCCTTCGTCTGTGAGGCGCCGGCATACGGCCGCCACCTGTGCGGGAGAGGCCTTCTTCAGGAAGAGCTTATGGCGGATGTCGTTGCAGCAGTATTCGCGGCAGGCGCAAGCATTGGCGGCCCAGGTGTATAGTTCGGAGGTGTCGGTCATGGTGTGGGAGGGTGAGGGGCAAGCCGGGGGCGCGTCTTGTCTCGTAGTTGAGGGGGTGTCAGGCCGTGCGGCCGAGGGGCGGTGTCAGTGTTTGGCAACGCTTCGTACGGCGAACCAGGCATGGCGTGCCAGGGTGGTCATCCACCCATAGTGCTGAGTCATGATGTGGAAGCGTTCCCTGAGAGATGCCTTGTGGTGAAGGGTTGTCATGCCCTGTTCTAAGTAGTCGGCCACCACGATGCCCGCGTCTACGAGGGGTGAGCTTTCTGCGGCGGCCTGCTTCATAATTCTCACGCACCAGTCGTAGTCGGCTGAGTAGCGGTAGCGCAGGTTGTAGTGGTGGTTTCTGGCCAGGTCGGTCCTTGCGAAGAAGGCTTGGTGGCAGACGAGCATGCCGTTGCGGAAGGAGCGCCATGTGAGATGGGCTGGCGGCGTGAGGTGGCGTGGCCGCAGGTAGTGGCCGTCGTTGTCGACGATGTGGGTATGCCCGTAGACCACTGCGGGGCGGCGTTTGGCGGCTTGGGCAGCCTTTGCCACCTGCGTGAGCACCTGCGTGCTGTGAAAGGTGTCGCCTGCGTTGAGAAAGACGATGTAGTCGCCGGTGGCCATGTCTATGGCCTTGTTCATGGCGTCGTAGAGGCCCTGGTCCGGCTCGCTGAGACACTGTATCTCGTGCTTGATGGCGGCGATGCTGTTGCGCTCTTGATAGTGGTGGATGTGGGCGAGGGTGTCGTCGAGTGAGTTGCCGTCGACGATGATGTGTTCCACGTGGGGCCAGTCTTGTTGCTCGACGCTGTGGATGGTGCGCTCGATGAGTTTACCGGCGTTGAATGTGACCGTGGCTACGGTCAGCTTCAACGGTTCTGTGTGGCTGTGGTTGGTTGTTGCTTGGCAACTTCGGGGAGGCACGTCTTGCGGGGCGCTCTCAGTCATTTGGTTTTCCATTACGAGTTGTTAGGGTGATGGTTGTGGGGCGGGCGTGGAGCCCGTAGTATCTGCCGAGTGATGGCGTTAGGGTTGGGGAGATGCTTGTGGCGTCAGCAGGCTTCGGTAAAGCTCGGCGTATTTCTCGGCCACTACCTTCTCGGAGTAGTTGCCGGTTGCCTTGGAGCGTGCGTTGCGTCTCAGGGCGGCGTAGCTGGGCGAGAAGAGGGTTCTCTCTATGCCGGTGGCGAAGTCGGCGGCGTCTTTGTAGCGCGCCAAGTATCCGTTGACTCCGGTGTCTACCATCTGGCCGACGCCGCCTATATCGAAGCCGACGCAGGGCACTCCGCAGGCCATGGCTTCGACGATGGTGTTGGGCAGGTTGTCCATGAGCGTCGGCATCAGGAGCAGGTCGACGCTGCGGTAGATGTTCCGCATGAGGTTGTCGTCCTCTACGTAGCCCATGGGATAGGCTTCGAGGCAGAGGCTGTCGCATAGCGTCTCGCTCTCCTTGCCTGCCACGACGATGGCGGTCTGTGCGGCCCACTCCGGGTGGCGTTGGGCGAAGAGGCTGAGGGCTTCCCTCAGATAGTCAGTGCCTTTGTTGACGTCGGTGGCCTTGAAGGCTGCAAAGAGGAGCAGCCGCTTGTCGGTGGGGAGGTTCAGCTCTTCTCTGAGGGCCGTTTGTCGGTCAGTGGGGGCGTAGAAGTCTGTGTCTATGGCGTTCGGGATGGCTGTCAGGCCGGCTCCGGAGGTGAGGGGCGAGCTTGCAGCCAGCGCGGTGAGCCATTTGCTGCATCCCACGAGGTGGATGTGTCCTTGTGCCAGGGCTTTCTTCTTGCGTCTGAAGGTCTGCGCGGAGAGGTCGTCGTCTGCAGGCCTTCTGAGCAGGGGGCAAGAGCCGCAGTGTGACTGCCAGCGTGTGCAGTCGCCGGCTTGGTGACAGATGCCGGTGAAGGGCCACATGTCGTGCATGGTCCACACTACGGGCTTACCGCTCTGAAGGATGCGGGCGATGCCTTCGATGGAGAGCATCGCCTGATTGATCCAGTGCAGGTGTATGATGTCTGCCTCCGTGAAGGCGTTGAGGGCCGTGAGATGGTGGCCGAAGCGCCCTTGGTCTATGGCGAAGAGGTTGTGGCGGCTCAGACCGTTGCGCAGGAATATCTCGGCCCTTTCTCCCACGAATTTTGCACGGCTGCAGAGCGAGGGCGGCAAGCCTGTCACCGCTTCGTCGTTGGCGGTGACGGGGCTGCGGTCGCGGCAGAGCAGGGTGGCGTCGACGCCCTGGCGTCGCAGGGCTCTGATAAGGCGCAGAGCGGCCACGGCGGCGCCTCCCTGATGGTCGGAGGTGTTGATGTGCAGTACTTTCATGGTCTTGTCAAATCGGGGGCCGGTCGAGGGGCTCAGGCCAGGGCTTGGAGGGCGGCGTCCATGCGGCGCAGTGTCTCCTCCTTGCCGAGGAAGGCGGCCAGCTCGTACATGTCGGGGCCTTTGCCTGTACCCACGAGGCATACGCGCCAGGCGTTCCAGGGCTTCACGCCGGTCTCGGCGGCCCAGGCGTCGATTGCGGCTTTCTGCCCGGCTATGGAGAAGTCGTCGAGGCCGGCCAGCAGGTGGCGCAGGGCCTTCATGTCGGCAGCGGCGCCGTCTTTCCAATTCTTGCGGGTGAACTTGTCGTCGAGGTCGTAGGTGGGGGCAATGAAGAAGAAGTCGCAGAGGGGCCACAGCTCCTTGATGAAGTTTATCTTCTTCATTTTCATCATGCCCACCACTGCTTCCACGCGTTCGGCGGGGGCGTCGATGCCCTGCTCCTGCAGTATGGCCCGGAAGGTGGGTGCGAGCCGGGCGTTGTCGGTGTGGATGATGTATTCGCGGTTGAACCATTGCCCTTTGACGTAGTCGAACTTGGCGCCGCTCTTGGAGCACTTCGTGAGGTCAAACTGGCTGATGAGGTCGTCCATGGACAGTATCTCCTGGTCTGTGCCGGGGTTCCAGCCGAGCAGGGCCAGGAAGTTGATGACGGCCTCGGGCAGGTAGCCGCTCTCGCGGTATCCGGACGACACTTCGCCGCTTTTGGGGTCGTGCCACTCTAATGGGAAGACGGGGAAGCCCAGGCGATCGCCGTCGCGCTTAGAGAGCTTGCCCTTGCCGTCGGGTTTGAGCAGGAGGGGCAGGTGGGCGAAGGCGGGCATGGTGTCGGCCCAGCCGAAGGCGCGGTAGAGCAGCACGTGGAGCGGAGCGGACGGCAGCCACTCTTCGCCGCGTATGACGTGGCTCACCTCCATGAGGTGGTCGTCTACGATATTGGCCAGATGATAGGTAGGCAGGTCGTCGGCCGACTTATAGAGCACCTTGTCGTCGAGAATGTCGCTCATGATGCGCACGTCGCCGCGGATGAGGTCGGCCACGTGTACTTCTTCGCCGGGCTCCACCTTGAAGCGCACCACATACTGCTCGCCCCGGGCGATGAGGCGTTGGGCTTCTTCGAGACCGAGGGTGAGCTGGTTGCGCATCATGCTGCGGGTCGTGGCGTCGTACTGGAAGTTCTTGATCTCCTCTCGCTTGGCGTTGAGCTCCTCCGGGGTGTCGAAGGCGTAGTATGCCTTGCCCTCGTCGAGTAGTTGCTGCACGTAGCGGCGGTAGATGTCGCGGCGTTCGCTCTGGCGGTAGGGGCCGTGCTGGCCTCCGAAGCCTACGCCCTCGTCGAAGTGGATGCCTAACCACTTGAAGCTCTCGATGATATACTCTTCGGCGCCGGGCACGAAGCGGGCGCTGTCGGTGTCCTCTATGCGAAAGATCATGTCGCCGCCGTGCTGGCGGGCGAAGAGGTAGTTGTAGAGGGCGGTGCGTACGCCGCCTATGTGGAGCGGACCGGTGGGACTGGGGGCGAAGCGCACCCTCACTTTTCTGTCTGTCATGGGGAGTGGGATGGATGGTGAAGCCCGGGCTGCAAGGCGGTCGGAGGGCCGACGGCGACCTTTGCCGGCGTAGGGCCTGCCTTGAACGGGCGTGGCCCGGGGCTTGCCGTGCGGGCTATGTGGGTTTATAATGGGTTGACTGGCTGTGGGTTGAGGCTGAAGCCGTGGCCGGGCGCTTGTGGGCTACTCTTCGGCCACAACCCTCACCTCGATGCCTTGTCTTCTCAGTGCCTCTGCGGCCTTGGCTATGGCCTCGTAGTGTTCGCGGCCTATGCCCAGCTCTTTGAGGTGGAGGGTGGGCATGGCGTCGTGGGCGTCGTGACGCTCGGCGGAGGGCCCGATGATCATGCCCACGCAGGAGGTGTTGTTGGTGATGGGGTCGATGAGAATGAAGGCGCCTGTGGGCTTGTTGCGCCGGTAGGCGTCGAAGAGTAGCTCGTTGGCTGTGACGAGGGTGGCGCGCCCTATTTCGTTGAGCTGTAGGTGGGTCACGTCGGAGTGCTCCAAGGTGTTGACGTTGACGCGGTAGGCTATGTGGTCAATCTTGCAGCGGGTGACGTGGGTGGTGTGCTTGAGATAGAATGACTTGCCCGTGTCCATGGGCTCCTCGTCCATCCATACGAGCATGGCTTCGATGGCGCGGCTCTTGGTGGGCAGGTTGTCGGCCTTGACTATCATTTCGCCGCGGCTGATGTCGATTTCGTCTTCCAGCTGGAGGGTCACGCTCTGGGGCGGGAAGGCGTAGTCGAGGTCGCCGTCGTAGGTCACGATGCGCTTCACGCGGCTCTGTTTGCCGGAGGGCAGGGCCACCACGGCGTCGCCGCGACGAATGATGCCGCCGGCCACCTTGCCGCTGAAGCCGCGGAAGTCGAGGTCGGGACGCAGCACGTACTGCACGGGGAAGCGGAAGTCGTCGAGGTTGTGGTCGTTGCCTATCTCTACCTGCTCGAGGAATTCCAAGAGCGACGGGCCGTCGTACCAGGGTGTACGGCTGCTGCGTTCCACCACGTTGTCGCCTTCAAGGGCAGAGAGGGGGATGCAGCGCACGTCGGGTAGGGCGAAGGGGGCGATGAAGGCGCTGAAGTCGCCGACTATGCGGCGGAATGTCTGCTCGTCGAAGCCCACGAGGTCCATCTTATTGACTGCCAGCACCACGTGCTTGATGCCCAGGAGGGAGCAGAGAAAGGTGTGGCGCTTGGTCTGGGTGATGACGCCGGTGCGTGCGTCCACCAGGATGATGGCGAGGTTGGCCGTCGAGCCGCCCGTAATCATGTTGCGGGTGTACTGCTCGTGGCCTGGGGTGTCGGCTATGATAAACTTGCGCTTGTTGGTCGAGAAGTAGCGGTAGGCCACGTCGATGGTGATGCCTTGTTCGCGTTCTGCCTTCAGACCGTCGCAGAGCAGGGCGTAGTCTATCTGCCCCGCTCCGGCATTGCCCACTCGCTTGGAGTCGCGCTCCAAGGCGGAGAGCTGGTCTTCGTAGAGTTTCTTGGAGTCGAAGAGCAGGCGGCCTATGAGGGTAGACTTGCCGTCGTCCACCGAGCCGGCGGTGAGCAGGCGCAGCAGGTCTTTCTTCTCGTCTTGATCCAGATATTCAGTGATGGAGAGTCTTCCGTCGGGCTGGGAGGGTTGTGTCATGTCGTTGTCCGTGTATGCTGGGATGGTTGACAGGGGCGGCTGTGCGGCTTCTACTCGTCGCGCCACGCGGGGCTTCGGGGCGGTCATGCCGCAGGGCCATAATTATCTGCAAATTTAGGACAAACTATTGTACTTTGGCCCGGCAGAGGGTGTTAAATAATCGGTGGCGCGCTCTTTTTGTCCCGTGTGGCGGCAGTGGCCCGGCCATGGCAGTGGCCGGGCGTACAGGTGACGACGGCCGGCGAGGGCGGGCGAAGCGTCTTCCGGACGGCGATATGTGGCGAGGGAAATCTTAGATGTACATGTAGTTTTTTCTAGATGTACATGTAGTTTTTTCTAGATGTACAT
>CAMAMB010000070.1 GCA_945836755.1 uncultured Bacteroidales bacterium | reverse complement strand
ATGTACATCTAGTTTTTTCTACATGTACATGCCGTTAAAACTACATGTACATCTAGTTTTTTCTACATGTACATGCCGTTCGACCTACATGTACGTCTTAGCTTTCCTGCATGTACGCTGCAGTTGGTCGGCCGTCATTCGGGGCATTCTGCCGATAGGGTCATGGCCACGAGGGTGGCGGTTAGGCGGGACGGAGGCTTTTATGCACAGAAGGCTGCGCCGTAAGATGTTACGACACAGCCTCTGGCTTATCTCATAGACGGGTGTACGGGAAGCCGTCGGGCGTAGGCCGGTGAGCGGGAACTGCGGCCTCGCGCGGGCTTACTGTATGCCGAGTTTTGTCTTGATGAGGGCTGTCACCTCGGTGCTGATGGTCTCGTTGATGACGATGCCTGCGGCCTGTGCAGCGTTTTTGTCCATGACGTAGACGAAGCCACCCTCTTGTGCGACGGCCTGGACGGCGTCCATGACCTTCTGGGTGACGGGCTTCATCTTGGTCTCCTGAGCTTTCTGGAATGCCTCAGAGTTGTCGTTCTGTGCCTGCTGGAGGCGCTGGTACATGTCCTGAAGTTCCTGGTTATGACGGGCCTTGATGTTCTCGGGTGTGGCGTCGGTATCCTCTTTCTGATATTTCTCGGCCTTGGTCTGCAGCTCTTTCTGCATATTTTCTATTTCGGCCTGATACTTCTTGTAGAGAGTTTCAAGCTCGGTGGTGGCAGCCTTGTAGTCGGGCAGTGCCTGCATGATAGTGGCGTAGTCGAAGTGTGCGAACTTCTGTGCACAGAGATTGAGGGGCGCTGCGAGGAGGAGCAGCAGAAGGATTTTTTTCAACATCTCGTAAGTGTATGAATGGTTTCTATGAATGGCCGGCGGCAGCGGCATGTAGCCTTGGCCGCCAAAGCGCGGCAAAGGTAGGTGATTTATTTGGAATATCCAAGTTTGAGCAAGACGTCGTTGCTGATGTCGATAGCAGGAGAAGCGTAGATGATGGACGTGGCCGAGGCTCGGTCGATGACGAGCTGGAAGTTGCGTGCCTGGGCTATGGCCTTGACGGCGTTATATATCTCGTCGTGTATGGGTGCGACGAGGCTCTGTCGTTTTTTAAAGAGCTCGCCTTCAGGGCCGAAGTATTTCTTTTTGAGGTCTGCGGCTTCCTTCTCTTTGTCGATGATGGCCTTTTCTTTTTCCTTCTTCTGGGCTTCGCTGAGGAAGACGCTCTCGTTTTGGTAGTTCTTGTAGAGGGTGGTGGCTTCGTGGCTGATGGCCTCTACTTCGTTTTGCCAGGCTCGTGAGGTCTGGTTGAGCTGTTCGTTGGCGCGTTCGTAGGCTGGTATGTTGGAGAGGATGTATTCGAGGTCTATGAGGGCATACTTCTGGGCGTTTCCCTGTGCGGCTGAGGCTATGAGGGCGATGAGTAGGAAGATGGTCTTTTTCATGACGATGGTGTTGAGGGTTTAGGTAATGGGGCCAGGGCTAAAATTCCTGGCCGATGATGAAGTGGAACTGCGAGCCGCCTGCGCTCATGCCGTTGACCTTCTTCTGGAAGCCGTATGCCCAGTCGATGCCGAGCAGTCCGACCATGGGCAGGAGCACGCGGACGCCGACGCCGGCGGAGCGCTTCATGTCGAAGGGGTTGAACTTGTTGACGTCCTGCCATGCGTTGCCGCCTTCGAGGAAGACGAGGCCGAACATGGAGGTGGAGGCTTCGAGCATGAAGGGGTAGCGCAACTCGAGGGTCATGCGGGAGTAGGCGTAGGCGTCGCCCACGGAGTTGCCGGCCAATGAGCCGTTGTCGTAGCCTCTGAGGGCGATGGTCTCGGTGGCATAGCCGGTGGAGTAGCCCGACATGCCGTCGCCACCCACGTAGAAGGTCTCGAACGGCGACTTCTTGTAGCGGTTATAGGCATTGAGCATGCCAAATTCTACACGCGTCATGAGCACGGGGGCCTTGACTGCGGAGGTGAGCGCGGTGTAGGTGCGGAGTTTGAACTTGGTCTTGTAGTATTCTATCCAGCGGTACTTCTCCTGCATCTCCTGCTGATAGGTGGAGCTTTGATAGTTGGTGGCGAGGTTGCGATAGTCTTTGCCGTCCCAGAGAGAGTAGGGCGGGGTGACGGCTACCTGGGCCAAGAACTCTGAGCCGCGGCGCGGGTAGAAGGGGTGGTCGGTGGAGTTGCGCTGGAGGCTCAGCGTGAGGTTGATGTTGTTGCAGCTGCCGTCTGTGACGAGGAAGTACTGCCACGACTTGAGCATGTAGCGCAGGTAGTTAAGCTCTACCATGAAAGAGAAATAGTCGTCGGGCCAGCGCAGACGCTTGCCGAAGCCGAGGCTGAGGTTGAGCATCTTGATATACTTGTCGGGGTCGTAGGCCGAAGTATAGTAGTTGGACGTGGTACCTGTGCCGTAGAGGTAGTTATAGTAGTTGTTGTAATAGTTGGAGTTGTAGTAGTTGGAGTTAATATCGGTCTGCTTGCTCCATCCCACGGAGAAGGACAGCTGGTTAGGGCGCTTTCCGCCGAGCCATGGCTCGATGAAGGTGAGTGCGTATGTCTGGTAGTAAGTACCGTTGGTCTGTGCCTGCAGCTGCACGGTCTGTCCGTCTCCCTGGGGCAGGAAGCCGGCTCGCTTGTATCCCTTGCGGAAGATATCCTGTATGCTGAAGTTGGTGAACTTCAGGCCGACGCGTCCGATGATGCCGGTCTGTCCCCAGCCGGCCGAGAGCTCTATCTGGTCGCCTCCCTTGGTGGTGAGGGGGTAGGTGATGTCGACGGTGCCGGTCTCGGGGTCCGGCTTGATGTTCTGGCCGAGTTGTGCCTGCAGTGCCTCGGGGTCAAACTGGTTCATCTGTGCGAGGTCTTGTACGGAGCGCTTGATGGCGTCCATGGAGAAGAGGTCGCCGGGCTTGGTGCGCAGCTCACGGCGTACCACGTTCTCGTAGACGCGGTCGTTGCCGGCGATGCGCACATGGTTGAAGGTGGCCTGTTGTCCTTCGGTGACACGTATCTCCAGGTCGATGGAGTCGTTGTCAACATTGATCTCGACGGGATTGACGTTGGAGAAGACGTAGCCATTATTGTAGTAGAGGTTGCTTACGGCGTCGTCGTCCTCTCTCAGTCGTTTGTCGATGTGGGTCATATCGTAGACGTCACCGCGGTTCATTTGGAGAATGCGCTCCATGACTTCGGTGTTGTAGACGCTGTTTCCCACCCAGTTGATGTGGCGTACATAATATTTTTTGCCCTGGTAGAAGTCCATGTAGATGTCTACCCTCTTGTCTGAGATGTATGTGACGCTGTCTTTGAGCAGGAGGGCGTCGCGGTAGCCCTCTTGGTTGAGGCGCCGGATGGTGTTACCCTTGTCTTCCTCGTATTTCTCGGGGATGTACTTCTTGTGGCCTTTGAGGAAGTTGGAGAACCTTTTTTCTCGGGTCTTCTTCATAGACTTCTTGACCTTCTTGGCGAGTTTGGGGTTGTCGATGCCGGTGATGTAGATGCGGTGCACCTTGATTTTCTCGTTTTTCTTGATGCGTATATCTACGATGACTTTTCCCGGGTCGCTGTCGCTTGTTCTTGGGGCTGCGAGGTCTTCGCGCTGGACTATTTCCACTTCGCAGCTGTTGTATCCCTTTTCCTCGAAGTGGCGTTTGATGTAGTGCTTGGCGCGGTCCACGATGTCTGTGTTTATTTGGCTGCCCACCTGTAAGCCTATGAGTTTCTCGCAGTCCTCTCTCTCGCTTTTCTTGACGCCGGTGTAGTTGATGGCCGATATTCTGGGTTGTGCCGCCAGCTCTATGTGTAGATAGATTTTGCCTCCCACGATGCTGTCGGCGGTGATTTGTACGTTGGAGAATAGTTTCTGTGCCCAGTACTTCTGTATGGCTTCGCTCATTTCGGGTCCGGGCACTTCGTAGGTGCTTCCCACTTCAAGTCCGGAGATGCTGAGCAGATACTCCTCGTCATATCCGCTGACTTTGTTGACGGTGAGGCCGGCCAGGACGTAGCGCTGGTGTTGGGCGGTGTAGTTGATTTCTGGCTTCACCTTCACTTCGTTGTACGACTGTGCGTGTGCGGTGAGTCCCAGCAGTATGGTGGTGAGGAGGAGTAGGATGCGGTATTTCATAAACGGTGCGCTGTGAGGTGTCCCCTGTTTGGTGTGGTTGCGGGGTGGGTTGGCCGTGGCGTGTAGTGGGTTGGCCGTATTGTGTGGAGGGTTGGCCGTATTGTGTGGAGGGTTGGCCGTGGCGTGTAGTGGGTTAGTTGTTTGTGCGGGAGGGTTGCTCCACCTGTTCGCTGGTTTTGCCGTATCGTCTTTCGCGGTGTTGATACCATGCGATGGCTTCTTGCAGGTGTTGGGGGCTGAAGTCTGGCCAGTAGGTGTCGCAGAAGTAGAATTCCGTGTAGGCGCACTGCCAGAGGAGGTAGTTGCTCAGTCTGACTTCTCCGCCTGTGCGTATGAGTAGGTCGGGGTCGGGCATGTAGTGGGTGGCGAGCCTTTTTGTGATGAGCTCTTCGGTGATGTCTGCGGTGGTTATTATTCCGGCTGCGGTGTCTGCGGCGATGGCTTTGACGGCTTCGGTGATTTCCCAGCGCGAGGAGTAGCTCAGTGCGATGGTGAGCACGAGGCCTGTGTTGGTTGCGGTGCGTTGTTCGAGGGCGAGGATGGACTCTCTGACTATTTCCGGCAGTCTCTTGATGTCACCGATGAGCCTCATCCTTACGTTGTTCTTCATGAAGAGCTCTTCCTCGAGCGAGGTGAGTATAAGCGACATGAGGGCGGCCACCTCTTCGGCGGGTCTGTTCCAGTTCTCGGTGGAGAAGGTGTAGAGGGTGAGGTATTTGAGGCCGAGTTTGGTGGAGGCTTCGGTTATTCTCTTGACGGCCTCGACGCCTTCCTGGTGTCCCATGCTGCGGTTGAGTCCGCGTGCTTTGGCCCAGCGTCCGTTGCCGTCCATGATGATGGCGATGTGGTCGGGTAGGCGTGTGAGGTCTATGTCTTGGGATATTTCCATATCAGTATTTGTTGCAGGTGGGACACCGTGGGTTGAGGTCGTAGGTCAGTGTGATGTTGAGGGAGCCGTAGTGGTCCTTGTTGCGAAAGAGCGACGACTTTATTCCCAAGGGTGCGTCGAGTCCGTCGAGCTTGTCGCTGAGGGTGAAGTGCATGGTGTAGTCCACTCCGAGGTTGAGTCGTGCCCCTACCTTGTATTTGGCTCCCACTCCGAGGGGCATGTCGAGGGTGAAGGCCTTGCCGGCTTTTCCGTAGACGGCGCCGAGTCCGAGCTGTATGTAGGGCACGAGGCGCTTGTATCCCTGATAGCCTTTTTCGTAGCCGTATGGCAGGAAGTGTAGCTCGTACATGCCGTAGAGGTTGAGCAGGGCGTCGCTCACTTTGTAGCGCAGGCGTTCGTCTGAGGGGGTGGTGGCCGTGGTGGGGTAGTAGTTGCTTACGTCGTCGGTGCTTCCTTTGAGGCTGTAGTAGGAGAGGGCGGTTTTGATGGCCATGCGCGGGTTGAGGGGGAAGCGTGCGATGAGTTGTGCGCCCGCTCCCATTTTGTCCTTCACGTCTGTGTAGGGCAGGGCCATGCCCACGCCGCCGCCGAGCTCCAGCCGGTAGATGCTCTCGTCGTCTTGTGCCCGGGCTGCGAGGGTGGCAGTCAGCAGGAGCAGGAGTAGGAGCCTTTGTGTCATGGCTGTGGGAATGGGGTGAAGGGTGAAAGGCCGGCCGTGCTGCGTCGGTGCAGCGTGGTGGTGCCTATATATATAAGGTATGGGGCGCGTGGTCGTCAGTGTGCACTGTCGCTGTGGCTTGCAGCTGTGGGAGTATGTCAGTGTGCACTGTCGCCGTGGCTTGCAGCTGTGCGTGGGGGCTTCAGCGAGGGTTGCCGGCCTCTTGCGGCTTCTGGAAGATGCTGTCTGTGTCCTTCCAGTTTAGCCGGTTGATGCGTCCGCGCATTACCTGCCCGTTTCCTGTGCCCACGAGCCATACGTATTGCTGTTCGTCCACTGCCATGGCCATGGATGTCCATGGTCCGGCGAGGGGCTGTGTGCGTGTGTCTGGTCTCCAGGTGCGTCCGTTGTCGTTGCTGAAGTAGAAGGGGGCCAGGTTGCCTGCCTCGTCCAGCCCTGCGAGCATGGCGCTGTGGTCGTAGCCCACGCTGACGGGGCTTTGCAGGTCGGGATAGGCCACGTCGCCCAGTTCTTCGGTCTGCGGCAGATACATCCAGTCGTTTCTGAAGCCGTTTTTCTTGTCGATGTCGTGTCGCCACACCACGTTGATGACGTTCTCCGTGCCGTCGTCGTTGCGGCTGACTTTTCTGCCGCCCATGAGGAGGGTGGCCAGCCGTTCATCGGTCTTTGCGGTGTAGTATGCGGCGGTGATGCGGCTGTTGGGCAGGAAGTCGGGCTCGTCGGCTGCGCTTTCGCGCCAGGTCATTCCGTCGGCTGTCGAGAGTATGCGGTCGTGGGTAGCGTTCAGGGCGTAGAGGCTGTCGGGTGTGGCGGCGAGCAGTCTGCCGAGTGCGGTGTGTCCCAGGCTTTGCCATCCGCTGTGGCCGTTGTCGGAGACGGCGAGCTGTCCTGCTGCCAGGCCGTAGAAGCGTCCGCCGAAGCGTATGAGCGAGCGCAGGGAGAGGGGCTGTCCTCCGAGGGTTTCCACGGAGGTGGGAGTGTTGTTGAAGTCGGGTTCGGTGGCCGTTGTCTTCGTGAGGGTCAGCTGTCCGTTGGTGTCGGCGGTGTAGAGGTAGAGGTGGCCGTCGGCTGCGAGCAGGTGGCAGTCTGCTGCCGCGTTGAGCGTGGCCACGTCGTGCGCCATTTCCTGCCAGACGAAAGAGTCGGCCTCTTCCCGGTGCACTCTGATTTCCATGCGGTAGGTGCGGTAGACGGTGGCGTCGGGGCTGAACACCTTGATGTAGCGTTCGCGTGAGTAGTCTGTGCTGTCTGCCTTGTTGAAGAGCGTATCGCCCTCTTCGGCCCAGCGGTCTATGAGGGTAGCTCCCGAGGCGCTGAAGGTCTTGAGGGTCACCTTGGTGATGTCGGTGCCGTAGGGCAGGGAGTCGTTGTTGAAGATGTGTCCGCCGATGTGGTCGATGGAGAGGGGGTAGTAGCTCCCGGTCACATTCACGTAGTATACGCTGTCTTCTCCCTCTGAGTTCAGGGTGTGGAGCTCGCGGTTGAGCGTTCCGAGCACGGCGTTGATTATCAGGCAGTCGCGCGAGCTGAGGGTGTTGCCTGTGATGGTGTCGTCGTCGCTGCATGAGAGGAAGGCGCCGGCCGCTGCCCACAGTAGGAGAATGTAGAGGAGGGCTTGTTTCATGTGTAGTGATGTGTGTACATACTATTATCAAGTTGCAAAAATACTGCCTTTTTTTTGTCCGCCGTATAATCGGCCGTTTTTTTAATAGTTTATAAGCCTCGCGTGCGGTGGCGTCGCGGGGTGGGGCGTTGGCGGCCCGCGGGGTTGGTGTGGGGCGTTGTGGGCGGGGTGTTTCCGGTCTTTGCCGATAATGTGGGGGCGAAAGGTTTGCCTCTCGCCGAAAATCCTTACTTTTGCCGTGGCTACATGGTGGTGTAGCCGCCCCCTTCCACAGTCTCACCTTTCATTTCACATCATTCTATGGCAAATAATCCTGATTTCAAGTACGCCCCCATGTTTCAGACGGGCAAGGACGATACTGAATACTATCTCCTGACCGCCGACCATGTCAGCGTGGGCGAGTTTGAGGGTCACCCCATGCTCAAGGTGGCGCCCGAGGCCCTCACCATGATGGCCAACCAGGCCTTCCGCGATGTCAACTTCCTGCTGCGCCGTGCCCACAACGAGCAGGTGGCTGCCATTCTCACCGACCCCGAAGCCTCTGACAACGACAAGTATGTGGCCCTCACCTTCTTGCGCAATGCCGAGACGGCTGCCAAGGGCAAGCTCCCCATCTGTCAGGACACCGGCACCGCCATCATCCACGGCGAGAAGGGTCAGCAGGTGTGGACGGGCTTCTGCGATGAGGAGGCCCTCGCCCGCGGCGTCTACAAGACCTATACCGAGGAAAACCTGCGCTACTCGCAAAATGCGCCCCTCTCCATGTACGAAGAGGTCAACACGCGCTGCAACCTGCCGGCCCAGATAGACATCGAGGCCACCGAGGGCATGGAGTACCGCTTCCTCTGTGTGACCAAGGGCGGCGGCTCGGCCAACAAGACATACCTCTATCAGGAGACCAAAGCCATTCTCAACCCCGCCACCCTCGTGCCCTTCCTCGTCGACAAGATGAAGAGCCTCGGCACAGCAGCTTGCCCGCCTTACCATATAGCCTTCGTCATTGGCGGCACCTCGGCTGAGAAGAACCTGCTCACCGTCAAGCTGGCCTCCACCCACTACTACG
>CAMAMB010000069.1 GCA_945836755.1 uncultured Bacteroidales bacterium | reverse complement strand
CGGTTGCCACCTAAGTCGGCTGACAATGCCGGTGCAAGTTCTTCTCTTTCATAATCCACCAAACGAAAAGAAGCCGCGAACTCACGTGTGCCAAGATAGGGCTGCGCAAAGCATTGTCCCTGCGATGCTCTGCGTTCAAACATCTCATAATACTTCATTGGATTCTCGTCCAACCCCGGTTTATGTTTAGCAAAAGCTTCTTTGGGACGCTCACCGACCGGAATGAAAACCAGTTTTGCCCAAAGGCGATACCTCACATCTTTGAGAAGGAGCGAGTTCCTCTGTTGCCGCTTTTCTTCAATGAAGATGCCCGAACTCTTCGCATTTGCTGTGGCACCCACTTCGTTTCTCCTAACGGACGTCCACTTAATCGGGTTCAACACTTCAATTTTTGTCACTTGCCACCTCATTGCATATTTTTTGAACAAGACGGCTTCAAAGATAGAGCGTGTTGCCGAGGGAGTTATCACGTCGTAACTCACACGCTCTACCTTGAATTCAGGGCGGGTGAAACAAGCATAATCACCCCACACTTCCAAGCAATATTCTTTGTCGGTGTATTCCATGTCTGTCAACGTTTGATGGTTCTTTATTCTCTTATGATGTTTGTCTTTCTCTGTCTAACCGGGAGTGTTTTTCATATTATAAGGGTTTCGCTTAACCAATGGTTGTCCAACCGGAGTCCTATGCACTCGTCATATTGGGCGCGGTCGTTGACTACAAATATACTCTCAATTATCTCTTCCACAGCCCCGAAACGCTTCAATTTTTCAAAATCGCCTTTGTGAATGGTCACGCTATATTGTGACAGTTGCTTCATGAGGGCATAAGACATCCCTTCGGTCTTCAGTTGTTCAACTAATGCCATGCTTTCTCCGGTGTTGACAATCACGGAAACTCCTCCGTCTTCAATAAGCCTGAACTTCTGGGAGGCATCTTCAAAGCATATTTCCTTGGGATTGTAAAGCAGGTCTTTCATGCCCTCCTTATCGAAAGTTTCCATTTGAGAATAATATTGTCTGAAGAACTCCGTCATTGTTTCCGGCGCAAACCAATCTTTGACATTTTTCATGTTCAGTCTGGCTTGGTTGGCAAATACGATTTTGCCATGGAGAAGATGTTCCTTTGACAAGCTAAAGACACGAGTTGTTGCAACTTCCAACTTTCCCTCACGATTACATCTGCCTGCCGCTTGGAGAATTGAGTCAAGTCCGGCTTCCTGACGATAGACAACCGGAAAGTCTATATCCACGCCTGCTTCGATGAGTTGAGTTGCCACAACTCTTATGATTTCATCCGTATCGTTTGAGAGTGCATGTTTTATTTTCTCAATCGTTTGACCCACATGTCGTGGGCACATCATTCTTGATAAGTGGACAGTCAGTCCTTCTTGGGGCAGACGTGTGAAGATTTCTCGTGCGTCATTGCGTGTATTCACGATGCACAGAACCCTCTTGTGCATTGCCAACCTGTCGGCAATTTCATCATACGCACTTGCGGCATCGTCTATTTCAAGATGAACTCTTCTCAGCCTATCGTGCAGCACATAATCTCTTGGAATAATCTCTTTGACCACATCCAAGCCAGAGAAGCAAGCTTTGGGGTTACAACCTTCGATGATGCCACTGAGGATAGGTTGGCTTGCTGTTGTGAAGAGCACAGACACACCAAATAGGTGTCGATATGTCTTTAGCGCATCCACTATGGGCTGAAGAAAGTCCGTTGGTAGTGTTTGTACCTCGTCAAGCACAATGATACTGTTAGCGAGATTATGGAGTTTACGGCAGTCCGACGGACGGTGGCTGAACATGGATTCAAACAACTGTACATTAGTGGTTACAATGATAGGATAGTCCCAGTTCTCTGTGGCAAGTTTTGCTTGGTGACGATGAACTGGATTGTTAATAGCGTTAGGGTCAAAATTACTATGGTGCTCTAAAACAGCCTCTTCTCCAAATATTTCCTTTAGAATAGCAGCGGTCTGCACAATGATGCTCGTATAGGGGATGGCGAATACGATACGTTTCAATCCATGATGAACGGCGTGTTGCATGGCCCACACCAGAGAGGATAGTGTTTTTCCTCCGCCGGTTGGAACAGTTAGGCTGTAGAACCCCCTCGGGTTCATGGACATCTCCCTACAGCATGCTTGCACCTTTTGGCGAATCTTGTTTACGTCAGATTGCACAGATGATAGTTGAAGTTTGTCAAGATACAGTTCTAACAATGGCATTAAATCCTGTAACGAGGTGTGGCAACCTCTCAGCTGGGAGGTAGGTTCATCCATGAAGAATTCCGT
Source organism: uncultured Bacteroidales bacterium (assembly GCA_945836755.1). Taxonomy (GTDB): domain Bacteria; phylum Bacteroidota; class Bacteroidia; order Bacteroidales; family Bacteroidaceae; genus Alloprevotella. Next base: position 6,429 of record CAMAMB010000069.1, on the reverse strand, counting down.
ATTTAAATAGTCTGCATCTACAAGACAGGAGAACATCATACGTGAAAGGTGATGGAGTTCGTCTCCGCTTATTTTGAATGGCGGTCTGTTGAGTATAGGCCTTTCTGTGATGATGTCTATCTCCTCTGGGATGGACTTTGTAAGCCATTTCCCCAGTTCGTGGTAGTTATATAATCCACGATGGTGTGAAGCTATGGGATTACAAAACAGTTGTGTGGCCTGTTTGCCGTATACTTGCCGGGCAATGAGTGCACCCACGTATGCATGCGCCTTCCCCTCCTGTGTGTAACCTTTGTGGCCCGGAATGTCATTCACATCGCGGATGTATTCTTGAAATTGACGTTTCTCTTTCCCCTTATCATGCAGTAGTCCCAAGACATAGCCCCATTCTCCCATGCCAAACTCGCTTGCAAATTGCTTGGCAAGTTTGGCAACCTCAAGACTATGCTCCTCATTACTTTGGAGACTTTCAATCTCTCCCGATAGACTCTTCTTTATGTGAGATATATACTGAGGGAATGTAGGATTATGTTCCATGTCAATTATTGTTGCTGGTTGCTCATTCTGTTTGTAGGGAACACCATTGTGATGTGTCGAATAGTCACCATTTAATGTTCCTACTCATTGGTATCCTATTAAACCAGCGGCCGCCAGGTCGGAGTTCCGCGTGAATGCAGTTTGGTGACATTCGTTGCCTGCAAATATAGCTTCTGCGATTTGTTCCTCAGTCCTTCTTTCACGATAACCATCATAGGAACGCTGTTTTTTGTATAAGCTTTGGTCTGAGAAATGGAGAGCAAGACCTACAAGTTGGAGACGCTGACTCTGGTCTATTTGTCTCACTCCTCGTGCCGGCTTGATGCTATCCTGTGGCTTGGGGGTAGTTTGTGACTATCGTTTGGAATGGTGCGAAGTGCAAGTATGCCAAGGCGTAGACTTATTGCTTCTTCATGCAATTACCCCGCCACACGTGTATGGTGTAGCGGGGTAACTTACTGATTATGCCGGCCTCTGCCGAGTTCCTTGCGGCTGCCAGTGAGGGGCAGCCCGGCAGGTCGTGGCCCTTCTTCATTGAGAGAGGGTAGGGCGTTGGTCCTTCACGGCAGGATGATGTGAAGGAGGGGAAGGCATGTTCGGCCGGAAGAGTGAAGTGGTCCTTTACGGTAGGATAATGTCCAGGAAGAGAGGGAGGTGGTCGCTGAAACCGCCGTGGTAGTGAGTGCCGAGGAAGGTGCGGAAGGGCTTCACCGTATTGTCGCCCCTGTCGGCCTCCAACAGGCAGGGCAGGCATATGAGGCTGCATCCGCGGGTGTAGGGAAGAGGGGCGTGACCGGCGGCCTGGGCATGTGGAGCGGGGCTACCGTCGGTGATGGTTGGGGGAGTGGCGAGTAGGGTGCCGCTCACGATAAAGTGGTCAAGGGTGGTCCATTCTCCCTGGTATTTGTAGTTTCCTTTGATGCCGTCTGGCCCTTCGAGTGCTGCCGAGAGCAGGTAGAGCCCCCGGTTGTCGATGTCTGTAGAGGCGGTGGAGGCGGGTGGTGGCAGGGTCCTGAGATGGTCGCGAAAGAGGGCATCGTCCGGCGCCGAGTTGAAGTCGCCGGTGAACAGCAGGAGCGGGCGGCTGCGTGTGGCCATCAGGCTGTCGGCATAGCACCTGAGGCTGTCGGCCATGCGGTGGCGGTAGGTGTCGCCGTGGCGGCCGTGCTTGCGGCTGGGCAGGTGGAGTATGAAGACGTCGAGGGTGTCGCCCGTGGCTATGAGGCCCGCCACGTGGAGTATGTCGCGCGTGGGAGCGAGGCTTTTGTGGGGAGGCGGTAGCCGCAGGCTGTCAGTGGTGAGCGGACGGAAGAGGGCAGGCTGGTAGAGCAGGGCCACATTGATGCCGCGGGGGTCGGGCGAGTGGCTGATCAGGTAGCTGTAACCCAGTCGGTGCAGCCGTGTGCGCCGTGTGAGGTGGGTCAGCACACTGTCGTTCTCCACCTCGCAGAGGGCCACGAGTGCGGCCGGGCTTGTGCCGCCCACGCCTGCTATGACGCGGGCCAGCTGCGAGAGCTTCTTGCGGTACATGCCTTGCCGCCAGTGGTAGTCGCCTTGGGGCGTAAACTCATGGTCCGCTTTGCCGGCTGTGGAAAGGGTGTCGAAGAGGTTCTCCACGTTATACTCCATCACCCTAAGCCGCTGGCTCTGTGCAAGGCAGGTCTGCAGGCTGAGGCCTAAGGTGGCTGCGAGCGCCGTCAGCAGGCGGAGGATGGTAGCGGGCTTATTCATGGTGGTACGGTTCGCCGCGCAGGATGGTCATGGCGCGGTATACCTGTTCGACGAAAAAGAGGCGCACCATCTGGTGGGAGAAGGTCATGCGAGAGAGCGATAGCTTCTCTTGTGCCAGAGCGTAGATGGCGGGGGCGAAGCCATAGGGTCCTCCGACCACGAATACTAGGCGTTTGGTTCCGGCGTGCTGTTTGCGTTCGAGGTAGCGTGCAAACTCTGTGCTGCGTAGCTCCGTGCCACCCTCGTCGAGCAGTACGACGAGATCGGTGGGGCGGATCTGTTTTTGCAGCAGCTCGGCCTCGCGTTCCTTCTGCATGTCGGGGCTCAGGGCCTTGGCGTTTTTCAGTTCGGGTATTACTACCACCTCGAAGGGGGTGTAGTGGGCGATGCGGGCTGTGTAGTCGTCGATGAGCGCTTTCAGGTGCTTGTCGGTGGTGCGTCCTATGACGGTGAAGCAGATCTTCATGGGTGTCGGCGTGGTATACGGACAATCACGTCAACGAGGGCCGGAGCAGTATCTCCGGCCGCCGTCGGCGTGTCTAAGGGTGTGTGTAGCGAGAGGGGAGGGTGTTAGTCCTCCACCACGGTGAAGGCGTCTTTGCCGGCGCCGCAGATGGGGCATACCCAGTCATCGGGAATGTCTTCAAAGGCTGTGCCGGGGGCAATGCCTCCGTCGGGATCGCCAATGGCGGGGTCATAGACCCAGCTGCACGGTTCGCAGATGTACTTTTTCATAGTTTGGTGGATGTTAAGTGAGACCTTGGTGCAGCTGTGGGGTGGCTGCCGCAGTCTCGGGGTGAATAAAGAAGGTGGACGGGCATGGGTGTCATGCCCTTTAGTAGTAGATGAGGTTCTCGCCCTGTTTCAACCGCCGCTCCACGTATTCCCAGTTGACTATCTTCCAGAAGTTGTTGACGTAGTCGGCTCTGCGGTTGCGGTAGTCAATGTAGTAGGCGTGTTCCCACACGTCGAGGGTGAGCAGGGGTGTAAGTCCCTTGGTATAGGGGTTGCCGGCGTTCTCCATTGGGATGATGTGGAGCTTGTTGGTGGTGTCGGCGGCGAGCCATATCCAGCCTGAGCCGAAGAGGGCGAGGGCAGCCTCGCTGAAGGCATTCTTGAAGCCATCGAGCGACTTGAAGTCCACTTGCAGGGCTTGCACGAGCCAGGGGCTTGGCGGGTCCGGCAAAGGGCAGAGGTTGTGGAAGAAGAGCAGGTGGTTGTAAGCCTGGGCCGCGTTGTTGTAGAGATTGCCGCAGGCGTGCTTCACCATGTCGCGGAGCGAGGAGTCGGCAAAGGGCGAGTCCTTCTTCAGTCGGTTGACGTTGTCGATGTAGGTTTGCAGGTGCTTGCCTACATGGTAGCTGAGGGTTTCGGCACTCATATAGGGGCTGAGTGCATCTTGCCGATAGGGCAAGGAGGGCATGGAGTGTAACATAGGCCGTTGAGATTGGTGCAGTGGTCGCTCCATTTCCCTGTGGCCGCTGAGTGTGGGCGGCTCTGGTAGGGTGGGGGATGGATGGGCCTGCTGCGGGGTGAGACATGGGTGCATCAAATGCGTTGGCAAGATGCAAAGTATCTGTCTTCCGTCAGCAGGCAGAGGGTCCGTTTTTATGGTCAATACTTCCCGGAGGTGACGTAATGAACAATTCTTCCGCCCTCTAATCCATCGGGCAGGCCTCGTTGGCGTTGGCAGCGTTGTCGTTGGCGTCGGCCAATGCTCTGCTCAGGCTGCGGGCCACCACGTATCCCATGCTCCATGCTGCCTGCAGGTTGAAGCCCCCGGTCACCGCGTCCACGTCAAGCGCCTCGCCGGCAAAGTAGAGGTGGCGATGGGCGCGGCTCTCCAGGGTGGAGGGCACAATCTCGCTAAGCGCTATGCCGCCGCAGGTCACAAACTCCTCCTTGTAAGGGTTGCGTCCGGTGAGGGACAGCTGATGGTTGGAGAGTAGGGCGGCGAGGCGTCGCAGTTCCTTGGGCTGCAATTCGCTCCAGCGTCGGTGGGGTGCTATGTGGGCGGCGTCCAGCAGGTAGTGCCAGAGGCGGCGGCAGAGGTGGGATGGCGTGGTTGTGCCCGTCTGGCGGGCGCTGCGCGGCGCGGCGTGGCTGCGGAGGGTGGCCAGTATGTCGTCTTCGGTGGCCTCTCCCCACCAGTTGATGGAGAGGGTGGCGCGATAGCCGCTGTCGTGAAGGTGGCGGGCCGCATAGGCCGACAGCTTCAGTATGGCAGGCCCGCTAAGCCCCATGTGGGTGATGAGCAGGGCGCCTGTGGCCTTAAACTTTGTGGTGGTGAGGCGGGCGGTCACCTGCTCTACCACGGTGCCGGAGAGAGCCTTCAGCCGGTCGTCCGCCAGCGTAAAGCTGAAGAGCGAAGGCACGGGAGGCACGGTCTTCAGTGCCAGTGGTCTGAAGAGCGACATACTCGCTTCGCGCGGATAGCCGCCTGTGGTCACCACCACCGCCTGGGCTTCGACGTCGCCCCCGTCGGCCATGCTGAGCCGGTAGCCCGCTTCGGTGGCCACGATGGCCTTCACTCGCCGGGCGCAGTGCAGCTTTACGTGGAGGGCAGCCAGCAGGCGGGTGAGGGTGTCTACGATGGTCGAGGCCTTCTGTGTGGCCGGGAAGACACACTCGTCTGTTTGGGTCACCAGCTCCACGCCTTCGCGTTCGAACCATGCCATCGTGTCGGCCGGGCCAAACTCCTTCAGCAGCCGCTTCATCAGCCGGGCTCCGCGCGGATAGACCTGCTCCGCCGAGGTGACGTGGCGAAACGAGTTGGTCAGGTTACACCGCCCGCCGCCCGTGAGCCCCACCTTGACCAAGGGCCTTTTGAGACTTTCGTAGATGTGGATGTCGGCCCGGGGCAGGAGGCGCGCGGTCTCAATGGCCGCAAAGCATCCGGCCGCCCCGCCACCGATGATGGCTATCTTCATGTGTGTGGGTGTCAGAGTGAGGGTAATCGGACCGTGCGGCGAGGACGGGCGCAAGAGCCGGAAGCGCTCAGAGCCTGCTCACCGCTTTGTCGATGCAATATTACGAAAAATGGGGCGACTGCCAAGCGATGATCCTGTTTTTCGCCCGCTTGTGGGTGCTTCAAGTGTATGTGAAGGACTTGCTCCAATCCGCCGCCCAAGACCCTCATATGGTCTATGTAAAGATATCTAAGGGTGGTGTGTTAGTGTAATTATATCGTACAATCAAGGACAATAATGGCAAAGAAACAAAATAAGGCAGAGGGAGATATTTCTCTAAGTGATGCGAAGAAGCCCAAGGCTAGGAAGATGACCAAAAGGGTGGAGAAACAGCAGAATTTGGAAGACATTCTTTTTGAATGTCGTAACAAGTTGCGTGGCAATGCCAACATGACCACCAAGCGTGATATGCTGCTGACGCTGGTCTTTCTGCGTCTCATCTGCTCACGGTTCAACGAACAGAAAGAGAAAGTCAAGAGCGATGTGCTTGTCAGTTTGGGCAAGACAGAGGATGCGCTGTCGGCTGCGGAGCGCGACTTCGTGACCATGATGCAGGAAAACAAGTCGTCGTTTGAACAGGATGGCGTTTTCTATCTGCGGGACGGCTACAACTGGGAGAAGCTCGTTAAGTTGCCCGCCAGCGAACGTGCCATCGCCCTCGACAACGGCATCACCCAACTGATGGAAGCGGAGAAAAACCTGAAGAACGCCCTTCCTACCAACCTCTTTGTCAATGCCCGTCTGGAGCCGGCAGTGCTGAAGGGTGTCATGGACGACATCAACAAGATAGACCCGCGGAACTTCAAGGACATCGACCTCATTGGTCGTGTGTATGAGTATTTCCTCCAGCAGTTTGCCGTCAATGCCACCAAGGAGGACGGAGAGTTTTATACGCCCCAGAGCATCGTGGAGCTGATAGCCCATCTTATCGAGCCATACGACGGCACCATCTACGACCCCAGCTGCGGCAGTGGCGGCATGTTCGTGCAGAGTGTGCGTCTCATCGAGGCACATGGCGGCAACAAGCGCAATGTCAGTGTCTATGGCCAAGAGAGTGCCATGACCGAACCCATCAAGGACATTCTGGATAAATGGAAACTGATTGACGGCGACAAACTGCTGAATGCCGCAACGGCTCTGTTCACTAAAGAGACAGGCATGTACCTGCAACTCTCCATCAGTCTGGCACGTT
>CAMAMB010000068.1 GCA_945836755.1 uncultured Bacteroidales bacterium | reverse complement strand
GGGATTAAGGCAAACCGGGATAATTTGGCCGTGCTTTGGATAGATACCGAACAAGACAAAAACACCTTGCGCCAAAAAGCGCGGGCCGTGCTTGATATGGCCGGACTTGATGCCCAGCCGGAGGCCCTTAAAGTTGTAACCTTGCGCGGATATGGAAGCCCAGCGGATGCCCTGGCCGCAACCCTCCAAGCAATAGAGGAAAACGCCGCCGATTTCGTTTTCCTTGATGGCGTAGTAGATTTGTGCCAGGCGTTTAATGATGAGGAGAAGAGCCGGGAAGTTATTAGGCGTTTGGAAACCCACGCGGAGCAATACGGGGCGGCGATATTGGGCCTTATCCACACAAACAAAAAAGATGATGAGGCCAGGGGACACCTGGGGGCAATTATGGAGCAGAAAAGCGGGGAGGTATACCAGGTAACCAAGAGAGAGGGCGAAAGCATTGCCAACGTTACCCAGCCAAAATGCCGTTTCGCACCCGCGCCTGGCTTTTCTTTTGCCTTTGCCGATGATTTCAAGATAACAACGGCGGCAGATGCCCAGCAAAGGGCCAGCAACGAGGCCCTGGAGAAGATGCGCAGCACCTTTGCGGCCTTGTTTAATAATGCCGAGAAACTAAGTAAAGCGGAACTAAAGCGTGCCTATATGCACACCCAGGGCTGCAAAGATAGAACGGCGGATAAAGCGATAATTGCAGCAGTTAAGGCCAATGTATTGCAAAATGCCAGGGAGGGCAGCAAGGTATATTATACCTACCTATTTCCCGAGTTTGCGGATATTGCGGAGGACGATGACGATATAATATAAAACATACGCAATACACACGCCTTCCTATATATAGGGGCGTGCGTATGTGCGCATATTTGTTAGACGTGCGTAGATGCGTGCTTTTTGCGCATATTTGCGTATTTGCGCATATTAAAGTAACAAGATATGAGTAACACGATTTTTGATGCCAAAATTTCATTTGCGCCAAGTGTAAATGCAGATGATAGCGAGATAGATACTATTTCCCTGGGGAGGGCTTTGGTTTCCGATGCCTGGAGGAAACAAGTTGAGGCCTTAAGAGCGGAAACCGACCCGGCCAAGAGGAAAGCCCTAAAAGACAAATTGCCGTGCATCACACCCGGCGGGACTTTTACCCACATTTGCAAAAACGGCCTTGAACAAGCAAGCGGCTACCTTTGCGCCGATTTGGACTATAAGCCGGAAAAGGGTATCAATGCCGACCTGGAGAGCTTTGACCTTAAAGCCGCAGTTGCCCGGTTGCCTTATGTGGCGTATTGCGGCAAGTCTTGCGGAGGAAAGGGCTATTTCTTGATAATACGGATTGCCGATGCCCCCAAGTATAAGGCCTATTATAGAGCCTTGCAAGCAGACTTTGAGAAGGGCGGGCTTATCCTGGATAAGGCTTGCAGCAACATTGCATTTAAGCGCTTTGTTTCCTGGGATGAAAGCCCCTATATAAATACCGCCGCCCTACCTTATTCCTATACCTTGCCGGAGCGGGAACACACCACCAGGGAAACCATGGGGAGGGAACTAAACCAGGAAGAAACCCGCGCAAAGGTTGAGGCCGTTATAAAACACTGCGAAGAAAACGGGATTGATATAACGGCGGATTATGGGGATTGGGTGCGCATCCTGGCAGCCCTGGCGGGAACATTTGGAGCAGATGGGGAAGAATATGCCCAAAGGATAAGCAGACTTTACCCTGACTATAACAACGAACAAACCAGCATGAAATATAAGAGTTTCCTAAACGGCCGGGGAAGCCAGGAGCAGCGGGCCAATATAGGAACGTTTTTCTATATAGCCCGCCAGGAGATAGGGAAACACGATTTTGATAATGTAGTAGTATGAGAGTGCGGATAAATTTAAGCCTTTCGGAGGCAGAATATAAACAAGTTGAGGCCCTAACCCTTGCGGGCCGATATAAGACCGCTTGCGCTTTTGTGCGGGAGTTGCTTACTCAAGCAATACGATACGCAGCCAGGAACGCCCAGGAGCGCGCCAGGTCGCCCACACTGATAGAAGAAGAGATAAATACAATGTTCGCGGAGTTGATGGATTGGGATGAGGCCGAAGCATCACAACAAAGGGCCGCAGTATATGCCAACGAAAAGCCCCGCTAACGATAGAGAACAACAACGGGCAGCCCGGGGGTGTGTTTTTAAGAGGGGGGTGTACCCCGTTAAACCTCGCCCCCACTTTCGCGAGTTTGTGAACAAGATTTTGAATTTGCGGAACTTTGCCAGGTTGCCCAATATACTACCACTAAAAACGATTTATTATGACTAAAGAACAATTTGAAGAGGGAATAAATGAAATGTTCAATAGAGGTGCAAGAAAAGTTTATGCCTTGATAGGCCCGCAGGAAGATGATGCCTATATAATAGCAAATAATGATTACGACTTTTTTAAGGAGTTCGAAACGGGCTTATTGATTATCCAGGGTAAAACCTTTCATTATTTGCCCTTTGAAACAATAATTGCACTTAGCGGGGCAAAATAAACCCCGCCCAGGGGGTTGCAATTTGCGGCCTTCTGTATGGAGGTAGTAACAAAATACCCACAACGTTTGTGGAGATTTGGGATTTTCATTACCTTTGCAGTATTAAAGCCGCGCGGATTTGGGAGTTTAAGGCCTTGCCTAACTTGTTACACCCTCCTATTTCCGGGCGGTTTTTTGATAAAAATGTTACTCGTTTGTTACCCAACAAATAACATTAAATACCATATTATTGATAATCAAATAATTACAAGTGTGCTTATGCATTTCCGCTTTAATGTCTAAAGCCGACACCGCCCGCGAGCAAGCCCGAGAATAGTGAACAGATAGTCTTAACCACCCCACACAAACCCCAAAGAACTCAGACCATGGCAAATTACATCCGCTTTGACTGGGCCATGAAACGCCTGCTGCGCAACAAGGCCAACTATGGTGTGCTTGAAGGCTTCCTCACCACCCTGCTCGAGCAACCTATACATATCACCAAACTCTTAGAGAGCGAAAGCAACCAGGAAGACGAGTACGACAAGTACAACCGCGTGGACATCCTTGCTGAGAACGACGGCGGACAGGTCTTCCTCATCGAAGTGCAGAACAACAGCGAGTACGCCTACTTCCAACGCATGCTCTTCGGCACGTCGAAGCTGGTGACTGAATACATCGAGCGCGGTCGCCCTTACACTGACGTCAAGAAGGTGTACAGCATCAATATCGTGTACTTCTCGCTGGGCTCCGGCACCGACACCGTGTATCACGGGAAGACAGAGTTTCGCGGCGTGCACAACGGCGAACTGCTCAATCTGTCCCCCTTCCAACGCCAGAAATTCAAGGCCGCCGCAGTAAGCGACCTCTACCCCGAGTACTACATCCTGAAGGTCAACGACTTCAACAAAGTGGCAAAGACACCTCTCGAAGAGTGGATATATTATCTCCACACGGGTGACGTGCCCAACGAAACGTCAGCCCCGGGCCTCGACCTCGTGCGCAACCGCCTCCAGTTAGACCGTATGAGCAAGACAGAGCTCGATGCCTACTACCGCCATCTTGATAACATCGTCATCCTGCAAGACAACATCTTCACCGAACGTGAGGAAGGCCGCCAAGAAGGAATCGCCGAAGGACGAGCTGAAGGACGAGCCGAAGGACGAGCTGAAGGACGAGCCGAAGGACGAGCCGAAGGACGAGCCGAAGGCTTTGCCCAAGGACAGGAACAAGGACGGACAGAAGGACGCGACGCCATGATACGCCAACTCTACGAAGGCGGCATGGGCATAGAGCAAATTGCCGGGTTCGCAGGACTAACCCCAGACGAAGTGCGGCTAATCTGCCAGGCCTGACAAGCTACCGCATCATGTGACCGCCCCGGCGCAAACCCCTTTGAATAATCCCCCGCAAAAAGACAAGCATCAATGATAGAATGGAACCCTTCTGTCGTGGCCTTCCAGCTTGGCCCGCTCGAAGTGAGATGGTACGGCCTGTGCTGGTGCATAGGGCTGGCCTTAGCCTACATCGTAGTGTATAAGCTCTATCGTAGGCAGGCAATCCCCGCAGACAAGTTTGACCCTCTCTTCCTCTACTGCTTCGTGAGCATCCTTGCCGGCGCAAGGCTTGGCCACTGCCTCTTCTACGAGCCTGGATACTACCTGAGCCATCCTATAGAGATGATTCTGCCAATCAGAAAGGACTCCCTCGGCAGCTGGCACTATATTGGCTTTGCAGGACTGGCCTCTCACGGCGGCACGATAGGCTTGATACTGGCCCTATGGCTCTACGTGAAACGCAGCAAGCTCAACCTGATGCGTGTGCTCGACAACATCGCCATTGCCACCCCCGTCACAGCCTGCGCCATACGTCTCGGCAATTTGATGAACTCTGAGATAGTGGGCAAGTATACCGGGAGCGACTTCGGCTTCATCTTTGCACATAACGGCGATACACTTCCACGCCACCCGGCACAGCTCTACGAAGCGCTGGCCTATCTGACGTTCTTTGTGATAGGGCTTTGGCTCTATCGTCGCCGGCCTCAGAAAGTTGGCACAGGCTTCTTCTTTGGCTATTGCCTGACCTCCATCTTTACCTTCCGCCTGCTGGTGGAGTTCTGCAAGGAGGTGCAAGAACCTTGGGAGTTGGCCATGCAACAGGCAATAGGGCTTGACCAGGGCCAGATGCTGAGCCTTCCCTTCATCGCCATCGGCGCCTACTGCATGGCCGGCGGCAAGTGGTGCAGAAAGCTCGGCGAACCTCAGCAGTAGCCGGACATACGGCCAACAACGAAGGCCGTAGACACGGGGAGCAGCCTTTTAAATTGTAAATATTACTTGATTATTTCCAAAAACCCGGGAGAGAAACCGCCGCCTCATCTCATTTATGTACCTTTGTTCCGTAAATGAAGGACGCAGGTTGCGCGCCCCCTTCCCAAGCCCTGCAGCCGCAGCGCAACGCAGCCAACCCTCACCCCACCGCAAATCAATCATTCTTAGATATATGCAAGCGACAAACTTCCTACCCTTGGCATTAGCCGGAACGCTGGTGCTCAGTTCTTGCGGCAAGCTCGGAGAGCTGTCAGCCGATAACTTTACTGTAACGCCCTCACCCATGGAAATGGTAGGCGGACAAGTGCCGGTAACCATCAATGGCCGCTTCCCCGAAAAGTACATGAATAAGAAGGCCGTCATTACCGTCACCCCTGTGCTCCGCTACGCAGCCGGTGAGACGCTGGGACAGAGTGCTACCTTCCAGGGAGAGAAGGTGCAAGGCAACGATCAGGAAATCTCCTACCGCTTAGGGGGTAACTACACCCTGAAAAACACCTTCGCCTATACCGACGCCATGCGTCGCAGCGAGCTGTACCTCACCTTCAAGGCCCGCATGGGAAAGAAGGACGTTGAAATTCCCGCTGTCAAGGTGGCACATGGCGTGGTAGCCACTTCCGACCTTTACACCAAGGCTGCAGCTTCCACCAAGAGCGAACTTGCCACCGACGCCTACCAGTATGCCATCAAGCAGACCAAGGAAGCACAGATTAAGTACCTCATCAACCAGGCCAACATACGTACCAGCGAACTCAATAGCGCTTCTGTACAAGACTTCCTCAAGACCCTGCGCAGCATCAAGGCAGACCAGAAGGGCTACATGCTCGACAACATCGAAATCAGCGCATACGCTTCGCCCGATGGCTCAGTGAAGCTGAACACCGAGCTGGCCAAGAAGCGCGAAGCCTCTTCCAAGGACTACGTAGGGTCAACCCTGAAGAAGGAAGCCCTTGAGACTGATCTCTCCACCCGTTACACAGCCGAAGACTGGGATGGCTTCCAGCAGCTGCTCCAGGCCTCGAACATCCAAGATAAGGATGTCATTCTCCGCGTACTGTCCATGTATCAAGACCCCGAGGAGCGTGAGAAGCAGATACGTAACATCTCAGCCGGATACACCGAGCTGGCAGAGGAAATACTGCCTGAGCTACGCCGTGCACGCCTTACCATCCACTACAACATTATTGGCCGTAGCGACGACGAGATAGAGCAGCAACTCAGCAAGGATGCCTCAAAACTCTCTGTGGAAGAACTGCTTTACGCGGCTACGCTCACCGAGAACAAGGCCGCACAGAAGGACATCTACGCCAAGGCCGCACAATACTACGCCAACGACTATCGCGCCTTCAATAATCTGGCCGGCCTCGCCATTGAGGAAGGCAACCTCGAAGAGGCACGCACCCAGCTCAACAAGGCAGCACAGCTCAACGCCAATGCTACCGAGGTCAACGCCAACCGTGCCCTCCTTGCCCTGCTGCAAGGCAACAACGCCGAAGCACAGTCCTATTTAGCCAAGGCTACGACAGCCCAGAACTACAACGAGCTCGCAGGCCTCCTCCAGCTATCGGCCGGAAGCTACGCCGGCAGCGCCTCTACACTGCAAGGCAACAAGAGCAACGCCGCAGCCCTCGCCCAGATACTCAACAAGGACTACGCCGCAGCCCTCACCACCCTCAAGAGCGTCAGCCAGCCTGACGGACTGACTTCATACCTCAAGGCCATCGTGGCAGCACGCAGCGGCCGCGACGCCGAGGTTATCAGCAACCTCAAAACGGCGTTCGCTGCCGACCCCTCGCTCAAGCAGCGCGCTGCCACCGACCTCGAGTTTGTCAACCTCTTCAACGACTCCTCGTTCACCAGTCTCGTTAAATAAACTCCATATCCCGACACATGAAACCCCTGTCTCAGCTGCTTCTTGCCCTGCTCACCCTGCTGCTCACTGCTTGCGGGGTGGCCAAAGATAGAGTGCGCTTTGAAGGAAAGCTTTCGGGCATCAACGACGCCCAGATTTTCATCTACAGCGACGAGGGAGGATTTGAAGGCATCGATACCATCCACATCGCCGACGGGTCCTTCGTCTACGAGCGTAAGTTGATAAAGCCCGTGCTTGCCACCATCCTCTACCCCAACTACACCCAGACCAGCGTCATCTTGGAGCCGGGAAAGGTCATCAAGCTCAAAGGCGAGGCCGCAAGGGTGGGAGAAGCTGAGATAACAGGTTCCGACGAGAACGCCCTGCTCACAGAGTTTCGCCAGTCGGTCAGCGGAAAGCCCCAGACTGCCACCATACTCGCCGCCACCGACTTCATAGAGACCAACTCCGAGACCATGGCCGCGGTCAGCGTCTTCAAGACCTACTTCACCAAGTCTGAGAAGACCGACCCACAGGAGGCGCTCCGCCTGCTTACCCTCCTGCGCCAGAAGCAACCACAAAACTATGTGGTACGCTACTTATGGAGCTTCTACCAACCCATCTTCTCTACCGGCGCCGGCGAGAAGCTGCCCGCCTTCGAGGCGAAGACCACAGCCGGAGGCACTGTCTCAGCCGCCCAATATGCCGGCAAGCCATTAGCCATCATTGGCTACGCCGGATGGAGCACAGAGTCACAAGCCTTCCTACGCCAGTTCAGGCAGGAAGTAGAGCGACGCGGCAAGCAGTGCGAGGTCCTTCTCATCTCCTTCGACGTAGACAAGGCCTCAGTCACCCGCCAGCTGGCCACACTGCATGTGGATTATCCCATGGTTTGTGACCGACAAGCCTTCAACTCGCCCCTCGTCACCAAGCTGGGGCTACGCTACGTGCCCTCGGTCATGACCGTCAACAGCAAGGGCTACATCGTACAGCGCGACGTGACCGACCTCACGAAGCTCAGGTGGGATTTTTAAGCAACGCTCTCTGACTCCGGCCTACGCTTCGGCCGTCCGCTTCAGAGCAGCGCCCACATCTGCCCAAGCCTGACAATAAAGGGGGCCGGCCATGGCATAGTACCTTGGCCGGCCTCCTTTGTTCTTCCCCACCACTCCACGCCTCCAATCACCCCTCCCCAGACCATTCACCTACACGCTATGCTTGTCAAGATACAAACAGCCACCATGAACGGCATCACCCCCTTAGCCGTGCTGCTCGAAATCAACTCTACCAAGAAGACCGACATGGCCCGCCCCACGCTCTTCATCATGGTAGGGCAGCCCGACAACATGGTGCGCGAGAGCCGTTCACGCGTCGAGAGTGCCCTGCAAAGCTGCAAGTACCCCGTGCCACACACCAATAATGTCACTGTCAACTTCGCCCCGGCCGACGTCCGCAAGGAAGGCACTCTCCTCGACCTGCCCTTAGCCATCGGGCTGCTCGTGGCCAACAAGATAGTGAGCGAAGAGCGTCTGGCCGACTTCGCCTTCATCGGAGAGCTGGGTCTCGACGGCTCCCTGCGGCCTGTAAAGGGGGCACTCTCCATTGCCATCGAGATGCGCCGCCTCGGCATCAAGGGCCTCATCGTGCCGGCCGAGAACGCTCGCGAGGCCGCGGTGGTCAATCGTCTCAAAGTCTATGGGGCGGACCATCTGAGCCAGGTGGTCCGGCTGCTCAATGGCGAGGCGGAGGTCCTTCCACCCACCGAGGTGAACACCCGTGAGGAGTTCTTCGCCGCCCAAGCCGACTACCCCTTCGACTTCAGCGATGTCAAAGGACAGACCGCCGTCAAGCGTGCCCTTGAAGTAGCGGCAGCTGGCGGCCACAACATCATCCTCATAGGTTCGCCGGGCTGCGGCAAGAGCATGATGGCCAAACGGCTTCCCACCATACTTCCCCCGCTCACGCTGAGCGAGAGCCTCGAGACCACCCAGATCCAGTCTGTGGCCGGAGAGCTCAAGGGGCGCTCTTCGCTCGTCAAGCAGAGGCCCTTCCGCGCTCCCCACCACACCATCAGCGACGTTTATCATATATACGGTTTTGTGGAATAAAATATTTTGGCTAACTTTGCAGTCA
>CAMAMB010000067.1 GCA_945836755.1 uncultured Bacteroidales bacterium | reverse complement strand
ATGCGCGATGCGCGCACCTATCGCGCATCAGATTTCTCTGATTGTCAGACAGATACAAAGGCTTTGCTCCGCCATATAATAGAACATGCGCGATGCGCGCACCTATCGCGCATCAGATTTCTCTGATTGTCAGACAGATAGAAGCACCATGCGCGATAACAAGTGGATTTCCCCCACTTTCTGACGTACATGCGCACGCGCGCGGGGCATACGGAGCGAAGACGCCCGGCAGCTATCAGACGCTGCAACGTAGATGGGCATACGCGCAAGCTCACACGCGAGGGAACTGTCAATGAGGCTGAGCACACCGATATGTACATGCGCACACGCGCGAGGTCACACGAGGAGGCCGCGCCGTTTAGTGCTGCATCCGCTTATATGTACATGCGCACACGCGCGAGATCACACGGCGACCATTGACCTTGGCGACAAGCAATACACGTTGCCTCTGCAGTAGACGGGGGATGGTCACTACCTATATACAACACAGAGGCTGCTCCGGGGAGCAGCCTCTGAAAATGTGGAAAGGAGGGAGGAAGTGGATTACTTCACTACGACCTTCTGAGAACCGATGATGTAAACGCCTGCGGGGAGGTTCTTGAGAGCCTCGTTGGCCTTCACGTTCTTGCGAACGAGGACACCGGCAGCGTTGTAAACATTGTTGGTAGCGTTCTTGACAACAACGGCATCGTCAATGCTGTTGAGCACGAAGTTCTTGGGCAGAGAGAGAGTGAGGTCGCCGTCTGCGGCTTCTACACCCTGGATCTGAGCACCGTTGAAGTAACCGCTGTTGCAGCCAATCTCTACATGGCTCTGAGGTGATACACCTGCGAGCGCACCGGCGCTGGTGAAGTATGCCATACCGGGAGTAGCAAAAGCTTTCTTGGAGAGTGTGCCTACGAGACCTTCCTGGGCTTCGAAAGCAGCGGGCTCGAGAGCATACACCATGGTGCCGTTAGAGATGGTAGATTCGAAGTCTTCCTCTTCGGTCACATAGTACAGCTGTACGTTATAGTTAGACGTTTGGGGAGCGTCCTGTACGTTGATGATGAAGGGCACACCTGCGGGGATGTAGTCGGCGAGGTTGGCGAAGGGAGTAAGCACGAGCTGGCCGTCAGCATCCTGACCTGCGAGAGCATACATGTCGAAGCCGCCTTCGATAGCATTGATGGGCACGGGGAGAGTTACGATCTGGAGACCGTCACGGAGCTTGAGGTTGTAAGTAGGATACTCGGCGGGGTTTTCGATAGTCTCGAAGCCCCAGAAGCCGTTCTCGTCGGCCTTTTCGTTCCAGGCTACGAGAGCACCACCACCCTGAGCGTTGAAGTAGAGACCGTTACCGCTCTCGAAGGTGAAGGCACCGGGAGCAGCAATCTCGATGTTGAGCTCAACGGGAGCTACGGACTGGCGAATTTGGCCGTTGTTATCTGTCTGCTCATTGGAGAGGTACATACCGGTAGCACCGTTGCGAAGAACGATCTTGCCATTGTTGACTGACTCTACGAGCCAGAGGTAACGGATGTCGTTCACGATGTCGATGGTGTCGTTGAGAGCCTCAGCGGTGTTGAAGGAACCATCTTCGAGCTTCTCGGAACCGTCGGGCTTGATGAAGCGGAGGGCGCCGGTCACGGCATTGCTTTCAGAGCCTAAGAGGGCGCGGAGGGAGTTGTAGGTAGACTCGCTCTTCTTGGTGGAGCGGCTGCGGATAAGGTAATACTGACCCACCTCAGGCATCTTGATGGCAGCCTGGAGGGCAACGACAGCAGCCTCTACGGCGGCAATCTGTTCCTCGATTTTGTCGAGTTTCATACCGGGCTCGATGGAAGCCTCGGCAGCAGCCATGGCGGCGTTGAACTCGTCGAGGGCGGCCTTGCTCACGTAACCGATTTCGTTACCTACAGCGAGCTTGGCAGCGATTTCCTTAGCCTTGGCCACAGCCTCGGTGATGCGGGAGGGCACGGGCATGGCATTGAGCACTGCGTCGTAAGCAGCCTTGAGGCCGTCGATGGTGGCCTGGGTGGCTGCACTGTCAGCGAGCTCGGCCTGAGCCCGGGCGAGGAAGGTCTCGAAGGTGGTACGAACGGTCTCGTCTACCTGATAGTAGTTAGGCGTAATTTCGTTGTTGCAGAAGTGGAGCTCAGCGAGATACCAGAAGGGATAGGTGAAGTAGTTGTGGTCTGCGTTATTCTCGTTGATGAGTACGGAGGTCACGGAGATACGGATGTAGCGATACTTGGCACCGAACTCGATGAGAGCTTCACCGCCACCGTCTACGAGGGTAGTATCCTTGTCTGCTTTTGCTACAGAGGCGGGATAGTCGATGGCCTTGTTGTACTCGAAGGTGAAGTCGGGCAGCATGGTCCACTCGCCTTCGGGGTCGTTGGTCACCTCTACGATGGCAGTGAGAGGAGTATGGTTGGAGGTGGTGCTGGTACGCCAGCGGCGGGCGTAGTCAAGGGTGATCTTGTCTACAGCGTAGCCGAGGTCGGCCTGAACGTAGTGGTACTTGCCCTGCTCAGCATCTTTGTTACGCCAGCTGGTGTGGAAGTAGGTACCTAAGTTGTTGTCGATGAGGTCACCGATGTTGGCACCTTCTGTAGGATCGGGGAAGTTGCAGGAGAGAGCAGAAGCGCTGGTCACGATGCCGATACCGCCATCGTTGAGCTTCTTCATCTCAACAGACTTGTTATAGATGGCCTGCAGCTTGTCGTTGAGGGCAGCCTGACGAGCAGCCTCGGCAATGCCGTCAACTTCTTCCTGGGTGATGGCCTTAAAGCTGAAGCAGTTACCTTCGTCAACCCAACCCCAGACGCCAATACCGCCGGAGTGGAAAGTATTCATCTTCTGGCCGGACTTGCCGTAGGGATAGATAATGAATGAACCCTTGCGATCGGCGAGGGCGCCTTCGGTGGTAATGACGAACTTGTCGGGAGTCTCGCTCATGCCGAAGAAATTTTCCACCTTCTCTTCCACTACGAACATCTCAGAGAAGTAGTGCTGGAGGGTGTAAACCACTTCGTTGGCACCGGTCTGCTCGTTCTTGACGGTTGTCTTGGTTACGTGCCAGATGAAGTTGCCAGACTCGGCGTTGAGGGTCTCGGGCACAGTATAGGTAGCCCAGCCCAGAGCGGTCTGGTTCTGGTGGGTGATGGTGCGCCAGTAGCGGGGAGTCTCACGGCTGTCTTTGATGAAGTAGTAGCCGGTCTCGATAGTCTTCAGCGACTTCTTGACAGCCTCAACGGCAGCTACGAGACGTTCACACCACCGATCAGCTTCCTCGTCGGTCACGCCTTCTTCAGCGAAGACGGCGCTCTCACGCTCGAGTTCCTTGAGCACCTGCACAGCAGCGGGATCATAGAAGCCGGGGTCGGTGCCTGCGGGATAGGTGGCAGAACCGCCGGGGAGGTAGAACTGGAGGTAAGCGATTACCTTGTCGTAGCCCTTGAGCTCATTGACGGTGTAAATCCTGTATACGTTGGTGTCGGTGTACTTTGACCAGAAGGGACGGCCGAGACCGCCGAGGTACTGGTAGGGAGCGCTGGCAGTCTCTTCACCTACGGTGGCGAGCTGGCCACGGGTGAACACGAAGCCTACCTCTGTGAGGTCCTGCTTGGCATTGATGGCAGACGTACGGGTGTTGCCTGCAACGCCTGTGCCGTCGGTAAAGGGAAGCACGGTGAACTCGGCAGCCAGAGCGGGGTCGGCCGTCATGTCGGTGAGGTCGCCGCTGGTGAAGTAGCCACC
This sequence comes from uncultured Bacteroidales bacterium, assembly GCA_945836755.1. Classification (GTDB taxonomy): domain Bacteria; phylum Bacteroidota; class Bacteroidia; order Bacteroidales; family Bacteroidaceae; genus Alloprevotella. The sequence continues at coordinate 5,206 of CAMAMB010000067.1, read as the reverse complement.
GGGCATGTCAGAAGAGTCCCAGTAGTCGTGGAGATCCAGGTCCTTGAAATAAAGACCGGTGGAGTTCTGCTTCAGACGATAGAGGTCGTAACCATCTTCAGACTGGCGGCCCACTGCTTCGATAGCGAAGAGGCAGTCCTGACCAGGCGCAGAGAGGTACTGGGAAGTACCGCAAAGATAGCCTGAAGGGTGGTCACCCGATGTACCCGGCGAGTATACAAGCACGCGGCTCTGATCAGCTACCTCGCGGGTAGTGGTAAGCAGAGTACCCTTGCTGAATTCTTGCGCGGACACAGTTGTTGCTCCTACGAAGAACATGAGGAGCAATGAAAGGAAAGAGTATAACCTTTTCATTGTGCGGAAGAAAAAATTAAAATGTGAAACAAATAAATAGGTTTTTCTATAGCGTAGGCTGAGCATACGGGCCACGTGCGGCGGGCCTGATTATGAAGACGTTGTTACATCTGCGGCCTACCTGTAGCAATATACTCGCCACAAAGGTAACGCTTTTTTCTTTGTACCAAACTTTTCTCCCTTTTTTTTCATAGATGTTACATTCGCGGGGGTTAATTGGCGTGATGTCTTTGTGCCCGTTGCCGGGACGGCCTTGCATTCTCCGGGGCGGCCTGCCCCATAAGGCCGGGACGGCCTTGCACCCTCCGGAGCAGGGTGTGCCTTGGCGGGCGCTTTTTCTTAGGGCCAGCCGGAACTTCACACATCGGCGGTTTTCGTTTGAACGAGGCGGCAGTTCTTGCACACAGGCGACGGGTCTTACAGACGGGCTGCGGGAGCGAGGACGGCCATCCGGCTATCTCGCTCCCGCAAGTCTCACAATCTCCATATGGGGGCCGCCCGCTGTCTATGGCTTCAGGGGTGCGGCCGTATTTACTTAACTCGGTGCAAAGGTAGGGAGGGAGGGGCGGGCCGCAAATACCCATATTGAGGTAATCTTGCAGGGGAGGCTTACGCTGCTACGGAGGGGCGGGAAGGGGTTGAGGCGGGCGGTCATGGCTGCCGGGGGGGCGGGGATAGCAATAAGCGTGTGCGACACTGCGGGGAGGCAGCTACGCACACGCTTATATATTTATAGGTATGGGTCTAAGCCCTAAGGTTGACTTACTTCACGATGACCTTCTTGCCACCGATGATGTTGAAGCCCTTGACGGCCTTGCTCTGGCGTACGCCGTCGAGGGTGTAGATGGCTCTGCTGTTGCGGTCGTTGGTGGTCACTTCGTGGATGGCGGTCACGGGGCTGCCGTCGAAGCTGTAGTCCTTGATGTTCTTGATGCCGGGCAGGCCGCAGTACTTGACGAGCTGGCCGTAGAGCCAGACGGTCTTGCCCTGGTTGTCGGGATTATCCTTGAGGTTGAGGGCGGTGCGCACTACGCCGGTGGGGAGCTGTACGGGGAGGTAGTACATTCCGTCGCCCACGGCGAGGTTCGTGGCCACAATCTTGTCGGCGTCGAGGTCTTCTATCTTAGAGTATGCGCCGGTAGAGGTGTTGGAGATGATGCCCATGATCGTGCCTTTCACCCATACATACTCAGTGCCGATGGCGTCGTTGAGCACGATGGCGTCTACTGTCTGGTAGGGGTTGCCCACGGTGCCTTCGCCGTTGCTGCGCACGTAGAGGTTGAACGAGGCCACGCCTTCGAGGTAGGCGGCAGTCTGGGCGGTGGTGGCGGTGATGACGGTGATGCCGGGAGCATGTACGGTGATGTGGCCTGCGGCGTCGACGGTAGCTACGGCCTCGTTAGATGAGGTGTAGGTGATGGGGGCGTCGCTGGCGGTGGTGGCGAAGTTGACTACTTCTACGCCGTCAGCGTAGGTGACCACCTCGCTTTGTGCGGCCCATGTGGTCTCGGCGTCCTTGAGGGTAGTCTTGATGGTGAGGTCGTCGGCTGAGACGATGTAGATGACAGGCACGTTGCTGCGATAGCCCACGTAGCCGCACACGTCGTAGGGGAATTCGGTGTTGAATGCCTCTGCGGCGAGCTTGTTATGGGTGTCGTAGATGTTGATGGTATTGTCGTCGTCGTCGGTGAGCGTTACCTGCCTGCTGACGAGGCTTTCGGCGCCCATGCGTACGTCAGAGAGCTTGACGTACTTGCTCTGGAAGGCATAGTTGGTGTCGCCCATGAGGTTGGCGATGCTGACGGCCTGGGGCTCGACGCTGTTGCCTGCAGACACCACGGTCACGCCGCTGAAGTCGCTGAGGTTCATGAGCTCGATGGTGTTGTAGTAGTTTTTGAGGTCGCCCTGGAGTGTACCGCTGAGCAGGTCGCCCTTGGCGTAGGTAGCGTCGGCGGAGCAGTAGAGCAGGAAGCCTTCGGTGCCGTCGGTCACGTAGACTGACTTGCCGGCCACGCCGGTGACGAGGAGGTTGGTGAAGTTGAACTTCACGGCTACGGCCTCTGCGGTAGCGGCTGCCTTGAGGGCTGCGAGGCTGCTATAAGACTCGGGGGTGACGGGGTCGGGGGTATCTCCGCCGCCTTCGCCTGCTCCGGTCTCGCCGTTAATGCTTACGACGTAGGCCTTACCCTGCACGGTCTCGGGGGTATTGCCCATGTAGTTGGTCACGATGCCGCATACGACCACCTCGTCGCCTACGTTGAGCAGGGTGCCGGAGGTGTACTTCTGGTTGCCTAAGTAGAGGGCGCGGTAGACGTAGAACTGGTCGGTCGAGGTGCCGTCGTCGGAGATGTAGAAGCTGGCATTGCCATACTGGGTGCCGAACTGTTCCTTGACGGAAGCGACCTTACCCTTGATGTAGACTTCGGCGGGGCTGTTCTGACCAGAGGCTAAGGAGGAGGCATAGAGGTTGGCGGCTACGCTGTTGAAGGGGTCGGCTGCTGTGCCGGTGCCCTTGGCTGCGGGGTTGCCTTCGCCTTCACCGCCTTCGCCTTCACCGCCTTCACCTTCGCCGCCTTCACCTTCGCCTTCGCCTTCGCCGAGGGTCACGGTGACGGACTTGAGGATGGTGGTGCCGGTCACGCTGAACTCTACGCTGGTGGCGGAGCCGGTCCATTCGGTGCCGGTGAGCGTGCCGGTGGTCGTGCTGATGGCAAACTTGTTACCCTTGTTAAACACTATCTTCGTGATGGGAGACGAAGCGGAGAGGGTGATGGTAGCGGTCTTGTATACACGCAGCTCGTTGGTGTTGGACGTGGTGGTCCACACCAAGGCTTCGTTCGTACCGCCCTTGGTGGCCACGAAAGTGACGCCACCGTCGGTGAATGCCTGGTCGGTCACGGCTACGCCTTTCGATACCTGGTCGGTGGGTGTCACCGAGGGATTAAGACCTGTGGGGTTGGTGAAGTCGAAGGTGGCGGTCTGTGCAAAACCGGCCACGATGCCCATCACGAAAGCCCACATGAGAAGTAATGTTTTTTTCATAATGACAACGTGTTAATGAATTGGTTGATGGAATAATAGATTTCGCAGCAAAGGTACAGCAAAATAACTTGGCCGGCAAAGAATATGGCGGTGAAGATTTTGTTACCCCCGTCCGGCGGCCCCATTTCCCCTACTTTTGCCCCCTCCCCCGGCTCGCGGGCCGCTGTTTACCTCCTCGCGGGCTTTGTTCCTGCACGGAGAAATAGCTACCTTTGCCGCCGCTAACTGACCCACCGTCTTTCAAACACTCCACCTATACTTATGGCACAGAGACCCAGCATCCCAAAGGGCACACGCGACTTCGGCGCCGTCGAGATGGCCCGCCGCAACTATATCTTCCACACCATCCGCGAGGTGTACGAGCTCTACGGCTTCCGCCAGATAGAGACCCCGGCCATGGAAAACCTCTCCACCCTCATGGGCAAGTACGGCGAAGAGGGCGACAAGCTGCTCTTCAAGATACTCAACTCGGGCGACTTCCGCGCCAAGACGTCGGCCGACGACTACGCCGCCAAGAGCCCCGCCGCCCTGGCCTCGGCCTTCTGTGAGAAGGGACTGCGCTACGATCTCACCGTGCCCTTTGCCCGCTTCGTCGTGCAACACCGCGACGAGCTGCAGATGCCCTTCAAGCGTTACCAGATACAGCCCGTATGGCGAGCCGACCGACCGCAGAAGGGACGCTACCGCGAATTCTACCAGTGCGACGCCGACATCGTGGGCTCCGACTCCCTGCTCAACGAGGTAGAACTCATGCAAATCGTCGACGAGGTGTTCAGCCGCTTCGGCATACGCGTGGCCATCAAAATCAACAACCGCAAGATACTCTCCGGAATAGCCGAACTCATAGGCGCCGCCGACAAAATCACCGACATCACCGTGGCCATCGACAAGCTCGACAAGATTGGCCTTGACAAGGTGAACGAAGAGCTGCGCGCTGTGGGCCTCACCGACGAGGCCATCGACAAGCTCCAGCCCATCATCTCGCTCTCGGGCACCAACGCCGAGAAGCTTGCCGTCATGCGCAACGCCCTGTCCGCCAGCGACAAAGGCATGAAGGGCCTCGACGAGGTAGACTTCGTCATGCGCCACCTCGAAGCCGCCCACCTCACCAACACCCTCGAGCTCGACCTCACCTTAGCCCGCGGCCTCAACTACTACACCGGCTGCATCTTCGAAGTGAAGGCCCTCGACGTAGAGATAGGCAGCATCACCGGCGGCGGACGCTACGACAACCTCACCGGCATCTTCGGCCTGCCCGGCCTCTCCGGCGTGGGCATCAGCTTCGGCGCCGACCGCATCTACGACGTGCTCAACCGCCTCGACCTCTATCCCCCCACCACCCGGCAGGGCGCACGCCTGCTCTTCCTCAACTTCGGAGCCGCCGAAGCAGCCCACTGCCTCTCCCTCGCCGTGGCCACACGCCGCGCCGGCATAGCCACAGAGGTCTACCCCGACGCCGTGAAGATGAAAAAGCAAATGGCCTACGCCAACGCTCACGCCGTGCCCTACGTGGCCTTGGTGGGCGAAACGGAAATGGCCGAGCAGCGCATCTCGCTGAAGAACATGGCCACCGGCGAGCAGACCTCACTCAGCCTCGACGAGCTCATAGCCACCGTCAAGCACTGACACCCCACTCCCGGCCCGCACCACCACCGGCCCGCACCACCGGCCGCCGCGGCATGCAGGCTACCGGACACGACACAAGAAATCCTGCATGTACACGCTGTAAAAACGGCATGTACATGCAGGTTTTCTTAGATGTACATGTAGTTTTTCCTAGATGTACATGTAGTTTTTCCTAGATGTACAT
>CAMAMB010000066.1 GCA_945836755.1 uncultured Bacteroidales bacterium | reverse complement strand
GGCGTATATAGAAGGCAGCCATGGCGTCTATAGTATTTGCTGGCTAGTTTAATATGTTTGTATATATATAAGCTACAGATAGATACTCAATATTATTATATTACATAAGTTATGAAGATTAAATCAGGCTTTGAGCTACACGACGTATGTGGTGAGAAGGTTGTAATAGCAACCGGACTTGAGAACATAGACTTCAGCCAGCTTATTTCACTCAATGAAAGTGCTGCTTATCTCTGGGAGAATGTACAGGGAAAGGAGTTTGATGCTGCTCTCCTGGCCAGTCTCCTTCTTCAAGAGTACGAGATTGATGAACCCACTGCCACTGCTGATGCTCAGAAGACCATACAAGACTGGCTTGGGTGCGGCATCATAGAGGAATGACCACATTCCCCGGATACCTTACCAGACCAGCATTAGGCTTATAACTCAATATATCTTCTTACATTCTAACTTGCTCATCTGCAATTACTTAATCACATGAACGAGCTTACTTTAAAATACGGCTGTAATCCTAATCAGAAGCCGGCTAAGATATACATGGAAAATGGGGATCTACCTATTGAGGTCCTTAATGGACGTCCAGGGTATATCAACTTCCTTGATGCACTTAATGGTTGGCAATTAGTAAAAGAGCTTAAAGCTGCTACTGGTTTACCGGCAGCTACCTCCTTTAAGCATGTATCGCCCGCCGGCGCAGCTATTGGCTTGCCACTTGACGACACTCTCAGCCGCATATATTTCGTTGATGACGTGGATTTTCCTCTCTCTCCCATTGCAACAGCTTATGCTCGCGCCCGAGGAGCAGACCGCATGTCCTCGTATGGTGATTTTGTGGCACTCAGTGACACCTGCGACAAAGCTACTGCTCTGCTACTTAAGAGAGAAGTAAGTGACGGTATCATTGCGCCCGACTATACTGACGAGGCATTAGAGATACTTCGCGACAAGCGTAAAGGCACTTACGTGGTGTTGAAGATAGACGCTAACTATAAGCCACAACCTATTGAGAGCAAACAGGTTTACGGTGTGACTTTTGAACAAGGACGCAACGAAATAGATTTGAGCGGCGACGAATTGTTTGCCAATATTCCCACTGTCAATAAGACCTTCTCAGAGGAGGCTAAGCGCGACCTTCGTATAGCTCTCATCACTCTCAAGTATACCCAGTCCAACTCTGTCTGCTATGTAAAGGATGGACAAGCTATTGGCATAGGAGCAGGTCAGCAGAGTCGCATTCATTGTACTCGCTTGGCTGGCAACAAGGCTGACATCTGGTGGTTGAGACAGCATCCCAAGGTGATGAGTCTTCCCTGGGTCGAGAAGATACGCCGTGCTGACCGTGACAACACCATTGATATTTATATCTCTGACGACTATGAAGATGTACTGGCTGACGGCGTGTGGCAACAATTCTTCACCCACCAACCCTCTCCCCTGACTCTTGAAGAAAAGAAGGAGTGGATTAAGCTCAATACCGGCGTGGCACTTGGCTCTGATGCCTTCTTCCCCTTTGGAGATAACATTGAGAGGGCTCATAAAAGCGGAGTTGCTGTGGTCGCACAAGCCGGAGGTAGCGTGCGAGACGATCACGTTATTGAGACTTGCAACAAGTATGGCATCGCCATGGCCTTTACCGGTGTGCGTCTTTTCCACCATTGATTATACTTCCTATCTCCTACCCGTTATGAAGAACCAGCGCCACGTCTCAGACGATGAACTTACTCAGGCTATCATGGGAGGTATCACCTTCAAGGGTAGCAATCTTTCAGGTTCTTCCGGAAAGCCAAAGATTAAGACCATCGCCAAGAAGAAGGCCTACATCACCGGAAAACATGGCTCAGGGGCAGCTAAAAAAAAGGCAGACATTCGTCGACGTCGTGCCAATCGTCCCTCTCAGCAACCCAAGTAGCCTACACACTCCTCTGTTATTGTAGATTAAATCTATTCTCACATTTCATAATATCAACATAAGGCTATATTGCCTGTTCCCTATATCTTCGTCACATGTTAACCATCAAACAAATCACTGAGAATAAAGAGGCTGTCATTAAGGGCCTCGAGAAGAAGCATTTCTCCAATGCCCGTCAAGCTATCGAACAAGTATTGGCTACTGACAATAGGCGCAAAGTTGCTCAGGGCGAGGTAGATGCAATTAAGCAGCAACTCAATCTCATGGCCAAGAACATTGGCCTTCTTATGAAAGAGGGCAAGCGTGATGAAGCCGAACAAACTAAACAGCAGGTAGCTGCCCTGAAGAGCAAGAGCCGTGAGTTGGAGGAGGTGATGAAGGAAGCTGAACAGGCTCGCCACGACCTTCTTTTGACAATACCCAATGTACCTTATGACCTCGTACCTGAGGGTACGGGAGCCGATGATAACCTCGTCGTTAAGACAGGTGGGCATGACACCATCCTGCCTGAGAATGCTCTGCCTCACTGGGAACTTGCCAAGAAATATAATCTCATAGATTTTGACCTTGGGGTGAAAATCTCGGGAGCAGGCTTCCCCGTATACATAGGCTGGGGAGCACGCCTTCAACGTGCACTTATCAATTTCTTCCTTGATGAGGCTCGCAAGGCCGGTTACACAGAGATTATGCCACCTACCGTTGTCAACCAAGATTCCGGTTATGGCACCGGCCAGCTGCCCGACAAGGAAGGTCAGATGTATCATTGTGAACTTGACGACCTCTACCTAATTCCTACAGCGGAAGTTCCTGTGACAAACATCTATCGCGACGTCATACTCAGCGAAGACCAGTTGCCCATCAAGAATTGCGCCTACACCCAGTGCTTCCGCCGCGAGGCCGGCAGCTATGGCAAGGATGTGCGCGGTCTCAACCGTCTGCATGAGTTCTCCAAGATTGAAATCGTGCGTATCGACACCCCTGAGCATTCCGAGCAATCACATCAGGAGATGCTGGCCCATGTCGAGGGGCTTCTTCAGAAACTGGAGCTCCCCTATCGCATCCTGCGTCTCTGCGGTGGTGACATGAGCTTTACCGCAGCTATATGCTATGACTTCGAGGTCTACAGTGAAGCGCAGAAGCGTTGGTTGGAGGTAAGTTCTGTGTCCAATTTTGATACATACCAGGCCAACCGCCTTCAATGCCGTTATCGTGATGCCAACAAGAAGATCCACCTTTGCCACACCCTTAATGGTTCTGCCTTAGCGCTTCCACGTATAGTGGCAGCCTTGCTTGAAGACTTCCAGACCCCCGAAGGTATACGTATTCCCAAGGCACTCCAGCCTTACATGGGCACAGATTTGATTTGTTAATCTGCACAGGTCTCTCTTATGGCTCGTCTGCTGGCTATTGACTATGGGAAGAAACGGTGTGGCATTGCAGTAACAGATACTGAGCAAATCATTGCCAACGGACTGGCAACTGTGGCCACTCACCAACTTCTCACATTCTTGAAAGACTATGTCTCGCGCGAGGAGGTGGAGTGTTTCATCCTGGGATGGCCTACTCAACTCAACGGCAAAGCCTCTGACAACCAGCTTCCCGTCAGACAGTTCGCAGCGCGCCTTACCAAGGCATTCCCACAGATACCCACGTGCTTTACTGACGAACGCTTTACCTCAGTCCTGGCCCATCAAGCCATTCTGCAAAGCGGTATCAGTAAGAAGCGGCGACGTGAAGACAAAGGGCTCGTCGATGAGATTAGCGCCTGTATCATACTACAATCATATATTGAGAGCAGACACAGGCTTTGAGCCAATAGCTTCCCGCCTATTCACTGCTCCCCTATCCTATCCACCATCCACCATCATCATCTACTACTGTCGTGATTTTACCCATCTACACCTATGGAATGCCGGTCCTACGCAAGCAGGCCCGGGATATCAGCCTCGACTATCCCGATCTCAAACAGCTTATTTCCGATATGTTTGAGACCATGTACCACAGCGATGGAGTCGGCCTTGCAGCTCCCCAAATCGGTAAGGATATACGTGTTGTAGTGATTACACTCGACCCTCTCAAAGACGATTACCCTGAATATGCAGGCTTCAATCGTGCCTATATCAATCCTCATATTGTTGAGTACGACAACTCAGAGACTAAGGTCATGGACGAGGGGTGTCTCAGCCTTCCGGGTATTCACGAGCCGGTCCGTAGACCGACGCGTATCCGCGTCACCTGGCTTGACGAGGACCTCGTAGCTCACGACGAATGGGTCGATGGCTACCTTGCCCGCGTCATGCAACACGAGTTTGACCATCTTGATGGCAAAGTGTTCACCGACCGTCTGTCTCCTCTCCGCAAGCAGATGATCCGCGGGAAGTTGTCTTCCCTGCTCAAGGGGAAGGTGCATTGTTCCTATAAGGTTAAGACCCCTCAATAATCTCCATATCATGCACCTCTTTTCTCAGTGCATAGTCAAAACGAAGAGCCTCTGCCGGGTACGCTACATCTGGCAGTGGCTTTTTCTTATCCTTTGGCCACTCACAGCCTCTGCTCAAATTGATGCCAATGCCGTCACAGACATGGGCCGGAATGCACTGAGCGTGGACGATTATCTGACTGCCATCCGTTACTTCAACCAGGCTATCGAGGCGAAGCCTTTCCTCTCCACCCCTTACTATCTCAGGGCTTATGCCAAGTTTACCCTCGAAGACTACTCCGGCGCAGAGGCCGACTGCGACAAGAGCTTAGAGCTCAACCCCTTCGTTCCTGATGTCTATCGCCTCAGGGCGCTGTGCCGCATCCACAACGAAAAATATGCTGAGGCCATCACTGACTACCACTTCGTGCTGTCCGACAGTCCCGCCGACCAAGGCGCGCTCTACAACAAGGCTCTCTGTCAGTTACAACTTAAAAACTATCAGCCGGCCGACTCTTCCCTCACAAAGCTCATCCAGCAACGTCCGCCTTATCTGCATGCCTTTCAGGCCCTTGCACAGTCGTTCATGGAACAGAAAGACACCCTGCGGGCCGTGGCGCTCATCGATACCCTGCTCACCTATTCGCCGAACGATGTCAATGCCTGGGACTTCAAGGCGCGGTATGCCATGCAGAAAGACCAATATGAACTGGCTGACTCCTTTGCCACTAAAGCCATTGCCCTCAACCTCGACAACTTCGACCTCTACCTGCTGCGTGCCGCCGCACGCCATCAGCTTGACCTCTTCGGCAAGGCCATAGACGACTACGACGTGGTCATCCGTCTCTGCCCCACCCATTTTGTGGCCCACTACAATCGAGGTCTCCTGCGCTCCTTTACCGGCGACCTCAACCGGGCCATCCTTGACTTTGACTTCGTACTCCGGGAGGAGCCGGATAATACCCTCGCCCTCTACAACCGGGCTGAGCTCAAGGCTGCCGTGGGCAATCACAGAGGGGCCGTGGCCGACTATACCTCCCTTCTCCGCCAGTATCCCACCTTCTATTACGGGTATCTTCAGCGGGCGGCCTCGTATCGCAAAATCGGTGACACGAAACGTGCCCTGGCTGACGAGGCCAAGGTCATGAAGGCCCAGCTCGACCTAAGCTTCTCAAAGCAAGGCCGCAAATCCACCAAGAAGGTCAGGGAGCGCAGCGATCGCGAAATCGAACGCTACCAGGCGCTGATTGAGGAGGATGCCGACACGGTGCGAAATATCTTCGGTAACCTCTTCGGCAAGCTTCAGAATGAGAGGGTGAGCGACGAGCTACGGCCCATGTACATTCCCACCATCGTCATTCGTCAGAGCGGGCGTAACATCTCTTCCGGCTACATGCCCGAGGCCGAACGTATCGCTGCCCGGTTGACTGGCTTGGAGCGGGCGGCCCTTCTGTTTACCGCCGATGCACCTGCCGGAGCTGCCGACATTCCCCAGCGTGACGAAGCGCGCCTGCAGCAGATTATTCCAAAGTTGCAACCCGCCGAGCAGGCCATTCTCCGTTCGGTTACAGCCATGCTCCACTACGACTATACCTCAGCACTCAATGAGGCCACTCTCGCCCTACGCACCGACTCGGCCTCGGTGCTGGCGTTGGTACAGCATGCCCACGTCCTGCAACGCACCATCAAGGTGGGGGACCTCTCGGAGAGCGAGATAATCAGCCGCCAAAAGCTCAGCGCCTCCTCGCTGCTGAGGGCCATCAGCCTTGCCCCCGACAATGCCTATCTTCATTACGACTATGCCTGTCTGCTCGCTGCCCGTTCCATGACCGATCAGGCCATCGAGGCTTTCACCAAGGCGCTTCGGCTTGACCCACAGCTTCCGGAGGCATATCTCAATCGTGGGATACTCTACTATCGCAGTGGCAAATGGCAGGAGGCCAAGCAAGACTTCAGCTTCGCAGGCCAATATGGGCTTCACCAGGCTTACCCTTGGTTGAAGCGGTTGCGAAGGTCTGAGAAGGAGGCTTCTGCCACATCCGCCCCATAGTCTCGCAGCGTCATCACTTCAACCATCACCCATGAATACTGCCCTTATTGCTCCTTTGCTGAAGTATTTTCCCAATCTCACCGCCTCACAGCAGGCTCACTTTGAAGCTCTCTCCGATTTGTACAAGGAGTGGAACGATAAGATCAATGTCATCTCACGCAAGGACATCGACCATCTCTATCTTCACCATGTGCTTCACTCTTTGGGCATTGCCAAAGTTGTGACTTTCCGCCCCGGTAGCCTCATACTTGATGTGGGCACTGGTGGTGGCTTCCCCGGCATCCCCCTGGCCATCCTCTATCCTGATTGCCGGTTTAAGCTCATCGACAGCATTGGCAAGAAGGTGCGTGTGGCTGCAGCGGTGGCTGAGGCCATCGGGCTGACCAACGTTGACATCGAGCATCTCAACGTCAAGGAGGAGAAGGGGAAATATCACTTCGTAGTCAGCCGTGCCGTCATGCGGGCCGACGAACTGGTCCGTCTTGTGCGCAAGAACGTAAGCCGCACACAGTCAGGCGCTTCTCTACCCAATGGACTTATCTGTCTCAAAGGCGGCGACCTCACCGCCGAGACACAGCAGCTGCCTCAGTCAGTCGAATTTGAGTTGAAATCTTACTTCACAGAGCCTTTCTTCGAGACCAAGAAAGTGCTTCATGTCTCCCTCTAATCCTCTCATCCTTTGATATATACATACATGATGAAACAATTATACAGCGGCCATCTCACAGTGGTCTGCTTCACGGTCAATCTGGTAGAAGAAAATTGCTACCTCGTTTACGATGCAGATGGCCATGCCGCCCTTATCGACTGTGGGGCGTACAGCACGTCTGAACGGGAAGAAATTGCGGCCTACCTTTCTCAGCATCATCTTCACCTCATTGGTCAGTGGTACACGCATGGCCACTTCGACCATGTCTGGGGCTCGTCGTTTGTCCATGCCACTTACGGGCAAGGTGTCACCCTCGCGGCTGCCGAGACCGACAACTATCTACAGGCTGAGCAGCTTGCCTCTATGTTCCTCCATCGCCTTGTGAACGTTCCGCTCGCTCCCATCGACCGTTCGCTCTCTGAGGGCGACGTGCTTACCCTTGGTACCGCCTCCTTCAGCGTCATCGCCACCCCCGGCCATACCGCAGGCGGTATATGCTTCTTTTGCGAGTCAGAGGGCATACTCTTCTCCGGCGACAGCCTCTTCTTAGGCTCTATTGGCCGGTGTGACCTGCCCGGTGGCAACGAACTTCAGCTACGCACGGCCCTCCGCAACAAAGTACTCACCCTTCCAGCCTCGGTGCGTGTATTTCCGGGCCATGGACCAACTACAACCATTGGCCACGAACAGCGTTACAACGCCTACATATAACCTCTCACCTCCGGTCCTGCTCCACGCAGCGTGAGCCGTCTGCCTTTGAGGTATACTTCAAATGGTGTCTCACAAAAGATCAACGTCGCTGGTGAATGAGCCGATAGTGCATGTCAGAAGCCTACACACCTTCCACCTTTTTACACCATTCTCACCACATACCGGGCCGCTTTCTCTATATAGATGGAAGCGGTCCGGTTTTCTTACATGTACAATTAGAAAAAGCTGGATGTACATGTAATTTGAACGGCATGTACATGTAGGAAAAACTGGATGTACATGTAGTTTTTCTTAGATGTACATGTAGTTTTTCTTAGATGTACATGTAGGTCGAACGGGATATACATGTAGTTTGAACGGGATATACATGTAGTTTGAACGGCATGTACATGTAGGGAGAACGGCATGTACATGGTAGAAACCTCTTGCAGTACATGAAGCAAACGTCGGCTCGCCACCCACATATCCCCGACGCCCTCCCCATTACTCTCCCGCACCGCCTGGCTATGGCCAAACATAGTGTCATAAATGGGCTGGCAATACGGATTATTAGGTTAATGTTTATTAATAACGGGGGGGGTAAAATGAACATCCTATATTTGTATTCGCATTTCCGGTCGCCTATATTGTGACCGTCCGCTGCAATCTGGCCTTACAGACTTATACTTCAGAGTTCAATCCAATCACTTTATAACTTTACGCGTATGAAACGTATCTATCTTTTCACCTTCCTCCTCTGTCTCTTCGGGCAAGGATTTGCACAGACGCTCATTGACGGCATCTACTATAACCTTGATGCCGACAACCTTACTGCGGAAGTCACTCGGACACCGAGCGGAGTAGCTAAGTATTCGGGTGGTATCACCATTCCCGAGAGTGTCACGTATGAGGGGAAGGAATACTCTGTCACATCTATTGGAGAAAGTGCTTTTTATTCCTGTTACAGTTTGACGTCCATCACCATTCCCAATTCCGTTACATCTATTGGAGATCGGGCCTTCCAAGTATGTTCCGGTTTGACGTCCATCACTATTCCCAATTCCGTCACATCTATTGGAGGTGAGGCTTTCTATGGCTGTTCCGGTTTGACGTCCATCACCATTCCCAACTCCGTCACATCTATTGGAGATGAGGCTTTCAGAAGCTGTTCCGGTTTGACGTCCCTCACCATTCCCAATTCCGTCACATCTATTAGATCTTATGCTTTCTCTGGCTGTACCGGTTTGACGTCCCTCACCATTCCCAACTCCGTCACATCTATTGGAGGACGTGCTTTCTCTGGCTGTACCGATTTGACGTCCATCACCATTCCCAATTCCGTCACATATATTGGATATTATGCTTTCGAGGGCTGTTCCGGTTTGACGTCTATTGTAGTAGAGGAAGGTAATCCCGTATATGACTCAAGAGAATCTTGCAATGCTATTGTAAAGACTTTCGCCAATGAATTGGTTGCAGGATGTAAAACTACAGTTATTCCTGATGGCGTCACATCTATTGGATATTATGCTTTCTCTGGCTGTATCGGTTTGACGTCCATCACCATTCCCAACTCCGTCACATCTATTGGAGATGGGGCATTCTATTACTGTTCCGGTTTGACGTCCCTCACCATTCCCAATTCCGTCACATCTATTGGAGAAAGTGCTTTCTATGGCTGTACCGATTTGACGTCCATCACCATTCCCAACTCCGTCACATCTATTGGAGATGGGGCATTC
>CAMAMB010000065.1 GCA_945836755.1 uncultured Bacteroidales bacterium | reverse complement strand
TAGTTTTTCCTGGATGTACATGTAGTTTTTCCTGGATGTACATGTAGTTTTTTCTGGATGTACATGTAAGTTTTCCTGGATGTATCTATCGTCAGATCCAAGTACTAAATAAGAGGCTGCGCCGTAACACTGAGATTACGACGCAGCCTCTTTGCTGTGGTGAGACCTTGGCGCGGTGCGGCGGATGCACTCCGCGCCAAGGTGAGGATACTATTTCTGATAAATCTTTACGCGGGTGCCGTCGTAGCCTACGGCCATGATGTAGCTTGCTCCCTCGTCGGAGGGGAAGAGTACGTAGGTATATTTGGCGGAGACAGCGTTGTCGCCGAGGCCGAACAGGGTGATGCGGATGAGGTCGCCGTTAGCGTTGTAGGTTTCGTATCCCACGGCGCCGGGCCATACCGTGTTGTCCACTTTCACCTTGTTTTCGTTGGGTGAGGCGCACCCTGCGCCTATGGTGCCCTCGGTGAGCTGTATCTTGTTGCGGAAGATGTCTACGTTGTAGGCGTTGATGAGGTTGAGGCCTGCGGGCGCTTTTTCGTAGCCCTTGGCGGCTATGTAGCTCTTGAGTTCGTTGCACATGGCCTGGGTGATGATGTTCCATCCGGGCGAGTAGTCTTCGATGTACGCCTTGATGGGTTTGAGCAGACCGGCTTTCTCGAAGAAGTCGCAGAGATCTATTTCGTTGATGTCCATGAAGCGGCGCATCATTTCTATTTGCTGCTTGCCGGCGGTGTTGTAAGTGGCGCCGTTGAAGCTCTCGCGGTAAGAGTTGATAAGGTTACCCCATGCGCCGGGGCGGAAGCCGCATTCTTCGGTCCAGAGGCTGAGCTGCCAGAGGGGGGCGAGCTTGACGAAGTGGTCGTAGTTGCGTGTGGGAGTGGTGATGGTGCTCAGTTTGTTGCCGTTCTCGTCTTCGTCGGTGACTCTCTTCATGTTAGGCTCGCTGCCGTAGTAGTCGCAGCCGTCTTGCAGCTGCCAGCTGATGCCCTTGCGTACTCCCTCTTCGATGTAGACTTGGAAGCGTCCGCCGCGCATGTTGGAGTAGTCTCTGCTTCCTGTTACTTCGTCCTCGAGGCGGTGAGAACCGTTGCCGTATGCCGTCTTGGCGCCGAGCTTATGCTGCACCCATGAGGCGTAGAGGTTGTTGGTTGTTTCGCCGCATCCGTGCCACTTGAAGCCCGGGTATATCTGGTTGTTGTGGCCCAGCTCATGTGCCATGCCCCAGAACTCGAAGTCGTTGGGGTTGGACCATCCGTCCCAACTACCGAATTGGGCAGCTGCACCGACGGCGTCGGCAAACATGCCGCTCTTGACGGGTCGCGCAAACTGGTGGTTCTTAGGTTCGATGCCTCGCTGTGGCAGTCCCATGATTTCACGTTCGCGGTAGATGAGGCTGTCGTAGATGAGAGCCAGCTTCTCGGCGTCTGTGACGTTCTTCATTCTGATGTTCTTGAGGGGTATTACGGAGTGGAGGCGGTTGGAGAGCACGTCTATGCAGTCGCTCTGTGCGCCGGCCAGCATCTGCTTCCAGTCGTCGTTATTGTGGACGCCCTGCTTGAAGTATCCGTTTTCGCGGGCGAGGGCGAAGTGCACCTTGACATTAGGCGCGTCGTCGGGCGTCTCGGAGTAGTAGTTGAGGTAGGCATTGCCGCGGTTGGCGGCCTCTATGATGTTGAGGCCGTTCTTGAGGTCGTAGTAGCTTTCAGCCTGTCCCTCTTCCGCTATGCGGTCTTCGCTGCTGAAGTTGGCTATGCAGAGCTTCACGGGGTACTGGCTCTGGATGTTTTGTGCAAAGACGATGACCTTGTCGCCCTGTTCGAAGTAGATGCCGGTGGGGTTCTCGTACATGTCGTAGGCGTTGCTGGTCTTGAGTTGCTGCTGGAGGGTGAGTCGGTTGAGGTAGCATTCAAATTCGCCCACGCGGAACTTGGTGGAGTAGTTCCCCTGTAAGATTTTGGAGGCGAGCAGTCTCAGGTAGGGGTGTGCAATGGTGGCGATGGTGGCTTCGTCTACTTCGGGCTTGAGTGTGGTGCAGAGCGGGTCGGCGAAGTAGTCGTTCATGCCCTGTCTGAGGGTGGTGTCAATGCCGTAGAAGGCCATCTCGGCGCAGGAGGCGTAATTCTTGGCAGGAGCGTCGGTGGCGGCGGTGTAGACCTCGATTTTGATTTGCTTCACGTTGTCGACGCCGTTATCCCCGAAGGCGATGGTGGCAATAGACTTCGTCATTCCGAGGTCGGTCTCTGCGATCAGCACATAGTCGGTGGGGTTGGCTTCGAGGGCGTAGTATACCTTTATACGCCCGAAGCATCCGTTGTAGCTGCTGTCGGTTCGGGGGGTATATACCATGTAGTCCACGTGGCTTGCTTCTTTGAGGGTGTAGGTCAGTGTGACGGGCATGGTGCACCCGCCCCAGTCGGAGTGCCAGATAGTGGAGGTGCTTTCGTCGTATGAGTTGGCTATGCCATATCCGTTTTGGGTGGAGGAGGCAGTGGCCGAGGCGATGGTGAGCTTAATGTCGCTCACGGTCTCAGCGGCGGTGTTGATGGTCTGCTTGACGACGATGTCGCGGCTGACGGTGCCGTCGGTGGTGGTAAGTGTGAAGGTGGCGGTGCGAGGTTGCTCGACCTCGTAGTAGTACTTGGTGAAGAAGGTGAGGTTGCCGTTTGCCTCTTTGCGGTAGCTGAGCCAGTCGGCTGCGTCGTCCTTCGGGGCGATGGTATAGTCGTCCACGTTGGAGATGACGGCTACAGAGGCCATGCCGGCGGCGTAGTTTACTTCGACGGTGTCTTTGCTCGTCATGAGATAGGGTGCCTTTTGTGCGTCGGCCGTGAGTTGTAGGCTCTGAGCCTGGGTGGTGAGGCTACCGAGAGCAAGGGCGAGCAGGCTTGCTGTATGTAGGTATTTCATGAGAATATGCTAATGTTTTGTGTGTGAGTGGGGAGTGGTAGGCAGTGCGGCGGCGTTGTCGGTCGGTGTGTCTCAGGTGAGGCGTTGTGCGTCCCGGCCTTTTCTCCGCCGGTCACTCGGCCGTTTTATCTAACGATGACTTTTTGGCCGTTGACTACGTAGCCGCCTGTGGGCAGTGCCCAAGAGTGTGTGCCCTTGGCCACGATGGCGTCGCTGATTTTGCGGCCCTCGGCAGATACTATCTGTATGCGCATAACCGTGGGCGCGTCTACGGTGAGGCGGCCGGCTTCGCCTGTGACGTTGAGCTTGCCGTCAACCACGGCGTCGCTGATGCCGGAGAGGTCGGGATCTCCCACGTGGAAGGTAGTGGTGCGGAATGCATTGCCTCCGTAGTAATTCTTGGAGGTGACGGTCATGGTCACGCTGGCGAGGTCTTTCTTGAAGGTTACTTTGCGTTGTGTCTCGGTGTAGTCTGTGCCTTTCACCAGCTTGTTGCCCTCGTGGTCGAAGAAGGCGAGGGTTGAGGCGATGGCATTGCCCCAGCCGTTTTTGGCAAAGGCCGAGAAGTCAGTGAGCGTGTTGAGCGCATACTTATCCTCTACGCGGTAAGGGTCTTGGGGCAGGACGCAGCAGTAAGTAGCGCCGGTTTTCGCGTTGTCGTTAGGCAGCGAATTGACCATAAGGGCGTTGTTCTGGACATAGGCATACTTGCAGATTTTGGCTATGCTGGTGTCCCAGAGGATGGAGTGCAGTTGATTGTCGTTGGCGGTGAAGGAGTACAGCTTGGGTGTGCCTTTTGTCAGGTCTATGGCAGTGAGTTCGTTGTTGTCGAGCCAGAGGTCTGTCAGCATGGGATTTTCGCCGATGCTGAAGGTGTTGATTTTGTTGTCGGAGGCCACGATGCTGCGCAGGTTGTTAGAGTTGAGCTTGAGCGAGGTGATGAGGTTGCCGTTGACCCAGATTACCTTTGAGGTATAGAGATTGGTGTCGTAGCGGCCTGCCCTTGTCATTTTGTTGCCTGTGGCGATGTAGTAGTCTATTCGGGCGCTGGGGTGGAGGTTGAGTTTGTTGGTCTCGATGGCATTGTAGGCCACGTTGACCTCTTTGAGTTGTGGCGCCTTAGAGAGGTCGAGTTCTGTCAAGGCATTGTTTTGCAGGTCCACCTGTGTGAGCTTGGTGCAGGCAGTAGCGTCGAGCGAGGTGAGCTCGTTGTCGGCGGCGAGCAGCTGCGTGAGGTTGGGCGCGCCTGCCAGGTTGAGGGCAGTGAGCTTGTCGCCCTGCACGTAGAGGCTGCTTATCCGGCCTGTGGTGCTGGTGATGGTGAGTTGTGGGTCTTTGACGGTGAGTGTCTGGAGCGACCCGTCGGAGGTCAGCTGCATTACGTCGCCGTTGCCCCAGATCAGGTTCACTTCGAGGTCGCAGTTGAGTGCGAGGGAGAGTGGTTCTCCCGTTTGTAGTGCTGTTGACAGGGTTACCTCGTCGGCGTGGAGCTGTGTGGCTCCGCCTGCGAGGAGTGCTGCCATGAGCAGGAGGTGTGCATGTTTCATATTGCAGTTAGATATAAGATAGGTTTGACAAGAATATGGTGTCGCAGCGTGGGCTGCGTGAGGTTTCAGTTATGTACGAAGACGGATCCTCCCCCGGCTTCGGACACTTCGATGGGATATTCCATCAGTCGCTTGCCTTCCGGGCTGATGCCTCTGTTGGTGAGGTCGTATGTGGTGTGGCAGAAGGGGCATGTGGCCTCTTCGCTTCCGGCCTTTCCGAAGCGTAGGGTGTGCACCTTTTGCGCTTCGCTGTCGTAGCATACGGGGCAGGCCCTGTCGTAGGCCACGGGTTTCCATTGGCCGTTGAGGTTAGGCACTGACGGGGTGCCTATCACCATGCCGGCTATACATTCGAAGGGCTGGTCGTAGCTGCCGTTCTGTGGCGTGGAGGTGGCGGTGGCTGTGTTGCGTCCGTCGTTGGAGACGAAGGTGTAGGTGCGGCCGCTCTTTCTTTCCACGGTGCACCACATGCCGGCGTTGCGCAGGGCGCTGTGCAGGGGGGTGGCTGCCGTGGTGGGTGAGAAGTAGAAGTAGGCCTTGGCCTTCGTGCTGTACTGCTGCTCGTCGTTGCTGCAGGCTGTGAGGAGCAGGCAGGCGGTGAGCAGGGCGGTGAGGCGGGCGAGGCGGAGTGTCGGGTGCATGGGTCGGAGGGTGTTAGGCACGTTGTAGCAGGGCCTGCTCTGCAGCTTCCACGCGTTCGAAGCCGAAGCGTTCGTATGTGGCGAGCATGTGGCGGCGTATGTCGTCGTTGCAGAGGTTTCCTATGCTGCCTTCGTGGGTGTGGTGTATCTGTTTGTCAGGTCTGAAGGCGCCGCTCTCTATCTCGAGGCCCACTTGGCGGTAGGCGTCGCGGAAGGGGGTGCCGGCTGTGGCGCGGCGGTTCACCTCTTCCACGGAGAACATGGCGTCGTAGCGGCTGTCGTCGAGTATGTGTTCGTTCACCTTGATGCGCTGCATGATGTAGGTGGCCATGTCGAGGCAGTCGGTGAGTCTGTCGAAGGCCGGCAGGAAGGCCTCTTTGAGTTCCTGGAGGTCTCTGAAGTAGCCGCAGGGCAGGTTGTTCATGATGAGGGTGAGCTCCTGGGGCAGGGCTTGCAGGCGGTTGCAGCGTGCGCGTATGAGTTCGAATACGTCGGGGTTCTTCTTATGGGGCATGATGCTGGAGCCTGTGGTACACTCGTCAGGCAGTTTGACGAAGGCGAAGTTCTGCGAGTTGAAGAGGCAGGCGTCGAAGGCCATCTTGGCCACGGTGCCGGCTATGCCGGCCAGGGCGAAGGCCACGGTGCGTTCCATCTTGCCGCGCCCCATCTGGGCGTAGACCACGTTGTGGTTGAGGCCGTCGAAGCCCAGCAGGTCGGTGGTCAGCCGGCGGTTGAGGGGGAAGGACGAGCCGTAGCCAGCGGCCGAGCCCAAGGGGTTGCGGTTGGTCAGCCGGTAGGCGCTCTCGAGGAGCAGCAGGTCGTCGGCTAAGCTCTCGGCGTAGGCGCCGAACCATAGGCCGAAGCTCGAGGGCATGGCTACTTGCAGATGGGTGTAACCGGGCATGAGCACGTCTTTATACTCCTCGCTTCGGGCCTGCAGTTCTTCGAAGAGCCGCCGCACGCTGCGGGCCACTTGTTTGAGGCGGTCGCGGGTGAAGAGCTTGAGGTCGAGCAGCACTTGGTCGTTGCGCGACCGTCCGGAGTGTATCTTCTTGCCCATGTCGCCGAGGGCGCGTGTCAGCATAAGCTCTACCTGGGAGTGGACGTCCTCGATGTCGTCTTCTATGACGAAGTGGCCGGCAGCGGCCTGCAGGTATATCTTTTTGAGCTCGGCGAGCAGGAGGGGCAACTCGTCGTGGCCTATGAGGCCGATGGTCTCAAGCATGGTGATATGGGCCATGGAGCCGAGCACGTCGTACTTCGCCAAGTAGAGGTCTAACTGTCGGTCGTTGCCTACGGTGAAGCGGTCTATTTCGTCGGTGGGAGTGGTATTCTTTGCCCAGAGTTTCATTGTCGGTCTGTGTGTGGGGTGGATGTGGGAGGGCGGGGGCGATGGCGGCCTTCAGTGGAGGTGGCTCCACGCAGCTGTCGCGCCGGGCTTCGCCTGTTGGTAAGTGGCTGCGGCATAGGCGGATGCGTGTTTCTTGCCTATCTGATGCCGCGCCTAATATACCATGCTGCAAATATAATATAATTTATTCTGTATGGCCTGCTTCCTCTTCTTCCTTTTTCCAAGAAAATGTCGGCGCGGGGCTATCGGAGCAGATTGTGGAGGCGGAGGCGGTGTGTCTCTCCATGGATGTCGCGCCCACGCTTGGCATGGGGGTCTTTCCTGGATGTACATGTAGTTTTTTCTGGATGTACATGTAGTTTTTTCTGGATGTACATGTAGTTTTTCCTAGATGTACATGCAGCTTTTCTGAGAAGCGGCGCGGTAGTTTCGGCGCGGATAGAATGCTCCCCGTACAGCGGCCTTCGGCGGAGTGAGAAGGGGTGGCTGTGCGGGGAGCATGGGTACGCCTATTGTGGGTCGTGGCGTCGGGATGGGCAGACTGGCTGAGCTATCTGCGAGGGGCTACTTTTACCAGAAGGGTTGGCTTGTTTCTTCCTTCTTGTCGGAGAGAAATCCTTCTTCTCCGGTGATGACGCCCTCGCTCTCGTCTTTTGTCTCTATCTGTGTGGGACTGGTGATGAGCAGGTTGAGGCCTCCGGTCTGCACGGTGTATAAGGCAGGTGGAGTGTATGCTGTTTTGTTGCGTGGTTTATTCATTGAGTGAGGTTTGTTGTGGTTGTTAGATGTCTGTTTGGGGCATCAATGCTTGATGAATACCTTGCGGCCGTCGCCGGTGACGTAGACGCCGGTGGTGGGATAGGGCACGAGGCGTCCGTTGAGGTCGTAGTAGCGTGTGTTGCTCTCGGTCGTGTTGATGGCGTTGTCGATGGCGGTCTGTGTCCAGCCGAAGCGCAGGGCTGCGCTCTGCATGTTGACGGGCAGGGCGGACCTGAGGAGGTATGCCTTGTTGGCAGCGATGATGTTTGACGTGGCCGGGTAGAAGCCCACCTCGCTGTTGAAGATGCCGAGGCCGTAGTAGGGCTTGTTGATGTCGGCAGCCGCGGAGGCGCCGGCTGTGTTGAAGCCCTGACGGCGGGCTGTGGTGCCGGAGAGCATGTTGCCCGTGAGTTCAGTGCCGGTGGTGGCTACGGCGAAGGTGTAGGTGTCGGTGGCGTTCTCCGAGGTGGAGTAGAGCAGCACGGGCTGCTTGGCGGCGAGGGTGGTGCCGGCTTCTACCGTCTGGAGGGTCATGGTGCCGTTAGTGGCTATCTCGTCGACGTAGAACACGTGGAGCGTGGCGTCGTCGGGGATGGTGACAGCCATGGGGAGGCAGAGGGTGCCCCACTTGGCAGAGCCTACGCTGACGGGCACCTCGGTGATTTCGCGGATGTGCCATTGCAGGCCTTTGTTCGTGGCGGGGTCGTCGGTGCGGCAGATGAGACGTCCGCTCTTCTTTCCGGTGCCGGCATGCAGATACTTGGCTGCAGCGTTCTTGCTGCGGATGGACCAGAGCAGGTTGTCGCCGTTGATGTTGGCCAGGACGAAGGGCTCGGTATAACCCTTTGCGATTGTCACCTCCATGCCGGCCTGGTCGTTGTATGCGGAGAGTTTGGCAATGTAGTAGTCCGAGTTGGCGTGACGGAAGTAGTATTCGTTGTCAGCATTCTTCTCGAGCACCCATGCCGTCTCAGCCACGCTTTTCACGCCCGGGTCAGCGATTTGGAGGTTGCGGTCGCCGTAGATGGAGTTGCCGCCATTGGTGTCGGTGATGGCAACGCTGTTGACGATGCAGCCGGCGAGATTGACGTCGTTGGGTGAGATGAGCTGATAGAACTTCGCTTCGTCGGGTTCGTTGCGGGTGGCGGTGGTGACGTCAGCATCGGCGTAGGCATTGACCAAAGCGGTGAAGTTGCCCTGCGTGTAGTCTGCCGCGTAGGCTTGCGCTGCTCTTTGCAGAGCGGGAGAAGCCGCTTCGAGCACGGCGCCAACGAGGAGACGGTCGTCGCCCGTGGCGGCGGCATATTTCAGTTCGTCGGCAATCTCCTGACCGGTCTTGACGAGTTGGAAACGGGAACCATCGCCGGTCTCGGTCGCTGTCTGCCAATATTTCACGTAGTTATTGTTGCCGTGGTCGTTGAGGATGTAGCGTGTGCCATTGACGGTGGCGGTGAGGTAGAAGCCGCCGGCAGCATCGGTGTAGTCGCCAAGGTCAAAGACCGAAGCGCCGGGTTGCGAGTTGTCGAAAGGCAGAGAAACTGCCTCGCCCGCGCCTTTGGCTTTGAGCGGATGGGCGGCGCCATTCTTGTAGGAGTAGACGCTTACGCCTTGGAGCGAGGCGTCGTCCTTGACGAAGCAGAAGAGACGGTCGGTTTCAAGGATGGGGGCGGCATCACTGACGAGTTTGATTTCATTCCACGAGGGGCAGACGGTGGCCAGCTTGCTGTGTACGTTCATCAGATACCAAGTACCTCCGTCTTCAAACGAACTGCCCTTGATCTTCGTGAACTCCATGGGGAAGTTGAGGGAGCAGTTGACCTTTACCTCCTGACCCGCAGTGGTGATGGTGGCAGTGGCGGCTGCGTCGTCGCCGAAGCTATTGATGACGTAGTGCGTGGCAGCCACGGCTTCAGAGGAGGTGGTCAGTTCCGTGAACTGCGTAATCTCCTTGCTCACCGTCACTGTGCCGTCGCCATAATTATATAGGAGAGTGCAGGTGACAGGGAGGCAGTCGTTGGCGCGGTCGGGGCCTGCCACGCTGGCGTTGCCGCCGGCATAGTAGAGCGCGGCGTCAAAAGGGGAGAGGGAGGCTGTGGCGGTCTCGGCAGAGTAGTTGAAGGCATTGTTGGCCGCGTTGTAGACGTAGATGGGTGTGGCTTCCTCGGCTGCCGCAGTGGCGTTGCCGCCGAAGCCCGTGGTGGAGCTGGTGCCGACGCCCGCAGTGCGGAAGGTCACGCTCTTGCCTGAGTAGATGGAGGGCAGGGAGAGCATGTTGGCCCCCGCTGCGAGGGTGGCGGATCGAGTCCAGGCGTCGTCAGCGTAGGTGTAGTTGATGAGGCTTCCTGCCGCTTCCTCCGTGGTCAGCCCGTCGATGAAGATGGCGGTGGGCGCAGCGGCGAAGTAGAGGGGATAGAGGCGGTTGTTGCTCAGCGTGCGGGTGTAGGAGAGCGGCTGGCCGTTGAGGTTCGTGGCGGTGGCGGTGGCGTCGTCGGTGGCGCAGAGCTCAATCATGTCGGTGGCAGGCACGTCGGTGGCGTCGAGGTTGCTGCCGGCTGCCACACTCCACAGGATGGGCTGCGCCCAGGCGGTGCGATAGGCGGCTTCCTTTCCGTCAGCCTGCACGTAGGTCTGAAAGCCCTCGGCAAAGGCGTTGGGCTTTGCCTTGGCAGGCGTCGCGGCGGTGGCGACGATGCGG
>CAMAMB010000064.1 GCA_945836755.1 uncultured Bacteroidales bacterium | reverse complement strand
TGTACATGTAGTTTTTCCTAGATGTACATGTAGTTTTTCCTAGATGTACATGCAGACAATCCCGGCCGGCATCCGGTCATGTGGCAGACCCCTTTAATATCTGTCATGCGAAGGCCCCGAAAAATGGGCGGGAGCATTCACATATATTGTGAGAGCCGGTGTAGTCCACGCAAGAGGCATGCACCACCCTCGCGACCGGCCCGGCACGACGCGCCATGCAGCGACCGGGGCACAGAGACTGAGGCAGCTCTGCGGGGACGCACGGGGCGACGGCTATTTGTTTATGGAGGCGAGAGGGGAATAAGCGGCGGGAAAATTGTAACTTTGCCGCGCTGTATCATGAGCACGACAGAAATCATACACAAGTACTACCACGACAATCCCCCCCTGGAGGCTCTGCTCCTTCAGCACAGCCGCCAGGTGGCGGAGCGCGCCTTGACCATTGCCAAGCAGCAGCCCGGCCTCGACGTCGATGTGGATTTTGTGGCCGAGGCCGCCATGCTCCACGACATAGGCATCTACCTGACCGACGCGCCCGGCATTCACTGCCACGGCACAGCCCCCTACCTGCTGCACGGTTATCTCGGGGCACAGCTCATGCGCCGGGAGGGGCTGGAACGGGTAGCACGCGTGTGTGAACGCCACACCGGAACAGGTCTCACCGCTCAGCAGATACAGCTCCAGCAGCTCCCCCTGCCCGCGGGGCAGTATGTGCCCGTCACCCTCGAAGAGCAGCTCATCTGCTACGCCGATAAGTTCTACTCCAAGAGCCACCCCGAGCGCACACGCACCATCGCACAGACGGCTCGCAGCTTAGAAAAGTTCGGGGAAGAGGGAGTGAAGAAATTCATGGAATGGGCCGCCCTCTTTGAGCCCCAAGCCCTATAATTAATGAGAGTTAGACTATTGACCGCCTGCATGGCACTCACCGCCGCACTCTGCGCCGTGGCCCACGCAGGCTTTACACACCACCGCCAGAGCGCCGGGCCTGCCACACAGGAAGCCCCGGCACAGAAGGTATGCGACAGTCTCGCCCTCAACGACACTATCACGCCCCTGCCCACCGACACCCTCGCCACGGCGCTCTCCGGCGACAGCCTGAAAGCCAAGAGCCTGGCCATCGAGTTCGACTCCATCTTCACACGCCACGCCGACACCCTGCAGACCGACACCGCAGCCGTCGACACCACCAAGGCCGAGCCACGCAAGCCGGGCATCAGCACCGCCGTGGAGTATACGGCCAAAGACTCCATGATATACGACGCCCACACGGGCCTGGCCTACCTCTACGGCGAAGCACAGGTGAAATACCAAGACATGCAGCTCGACGCCGAGAAACTGGTCATGAACATGGACTCAAGCCTTGTACACGCCGAGGGACGCCGCGACTCCACCGAGGAAGACGGCATCAAAGGCAAACCCATCTTCAAGCAAGGCACCGACCAGTATGACAGCGAGGAGATGACCTTCAACTTCAAGACCAAACGAGGCTTCATCCGCAACACCTACACCGCACAGGGCAATGGCTTCATGCACAGCCAGCGCTCGAAGCGCAACGACGACGGCACCGTCTACGTGGAGCACGCCAAGTATACCACCTGCGACGCCAAACACCCCCACTTCTACGTGGCCCTTACCCGAGGAAAGGTCAGACCCGGCAAGGAGACCATCTTCGGACCGGCCTACCTCGTGGTAGAAGACGTGCCCCTGCCCTTAGCCATACCCTACGGCTTCTTCCCCATGAACCGCAAATACTCCTCCGGCTTCATCATGCCCTCATACGGCGACGAGACCGAGCGAGGCTTCTATCTGCGCGACGGCGGCTACTACTTCGCCATCAACGACTACATGGACCTCAAAGCCCTGGGCGAGATATACACCAAGGGCTCCTGGGGAGCAAGCCTCGAAAGCAACTACCGCCGACGCTACCGCTACAGCGGCAACCTCTACTTCAGCTACCTCAACACCATAGAGGGCGAGAAGAACATGCCCGACTACGCCGTGACCAAGAGCATGAAGATACAGTGGACACACACCAAGGACCCCAAGTCGAGCCCCAATACCACCTTCTCTGCCCGCGTCAACTTTGCCTCAGAAAACTATGAGCGCAAAAACCTGACCAGCATGTACAACCCCATAGCCTACACCCAGAGCACCCGAGCCTCCAGTGTAAGCTACAGCCACAACTTCCCCGACATAGGCCTCACCATCTCGGCCTCAGGCAACCTCTCGCAAAACCTGCGAGACTCCTCCGTGGCCGTCACCCTACCCGACCTCAGCGTCTCGCTGGCACGCCTCTACCCCTTCCGCCGCAAGAAGCAAGTAGGGAAAGAGCGATGGTACGAGAAGATATCACTCTCGTACACCGGCCAAATGTCGAACTCCATCACTACCAAGGAGGACAAACTCTTTAAGTCGAACCTCGTCAAAGACTGGCGCAACGGCATGCAACACCGCATACCCATCGACGCCACCTTCCAGCTCTTCAAATACATCAACATATCCCCCTCGTTCACCCTGAGGGACATCATGTACGCCCAACGCATCAACCGCTCCTGGGACCGCGACGAGCAGAAAGAGGTGAGAGACACCACCTATGGCTTCTATAACCTCTACGACTGGAACCTCGGCCTCTCCGTCAACACCACCCTCTACGGCTTCTACAAGCCATGGAAGCCCCTCTTCGGCAGCAAGGTGCTGGCCTTCCGCCATGTATTCAAGCCCACCGTCAGCTTCACCTACGCCCCCGACTTCACCGCCCCACGCTACGGATACACCAAACACTATGAACGCATCGACGCCGAGGGCAACTCCGAATGGGTGCAGTACTCCCCCTACGCCAACGGCATCTACGGCTACCCCAACGGCACGCGCCAGGGCCTCATCACCATGTCGGTCAACAACAACCTGGAGATGAAGGTCAAGAGCCAGAGAGACTCCACAGGCGTCAAGAAGATTTCCCTCATCGACGAACTCTCAGCCTCCCTCTCTTACAATACCGCCGCGCAGGTGCGCCCCTGGAGCAACCTCAACATGCGCCTCCGCCTCAAACTATCCAAGCGCTACACCTTCTCCATGGCGGCCGTCTTCGCCACCTACGCCTATAAATTTGACGAGACCGGGCGCGTAGTCACCTCAGAGCGCACAGAATGGAGCTACGGACGCTTCGGACGCTTCCAAGGCATGTCACAAAACTTCTCCTACACGCTCAACAACGAGACCTGGGGCAAAATAGCCGACCTCTTCAGCGGGAGGAAAAGATACCGCAACGACAGCAGCGACGACGACGACACCGACGTCACCACCGGCTCCAACATCGAAGAAGCCAATGTCGACCCCGACCTTCAGCAGTCGCGCAACAACCGCAAGCGCAAAAAGGAAAAAGCCTCGGTCGACGCCGATGGCTACATGACTTTCAGCATGCCTTGGTCGCTCACCCTGTCATACGGCATCACCATGTCGGAAGACCGTACCCGCAAAATCAACGTGCGCACCATGCGCTACCCCTATTCCTTCTCCCAGACACTCAACGCTTCAGGCTACTTACAGATAGCCGACGGCTGGAACATCGCCTTCACCTCGGGCTACGACTTCGACTTCCACAAACTCTCCATGACCACCATGTCCGTGGCGAGAGACCTCCACTGCTTCGAGATGTCAGCCAGCATCGTGCTCCGACCCTACAGCTCATTCAACTTCACCTTCCGCGCAAGAGCCTCAGAACTGGCAGACGTGCTCAAATGGGAGAAGCGCAGCTCCTACTCCACCAACGTCGAGTGGTACTAACCCCCACCGGCCTCACGGCTCTCCGGACCTGCGGCCTCCAGGCTTCCGCCTTCACGATCCTTTGCCCCACCGGCCTCCAGGCTCTCCGGACCTGCGGCCTCCAGGCTTCCGCCTTTCCAACCCTTTGCCCCACCGGCCTCACGGCTCTCCGGACCTGCGACATATAACCCCCACATATACCCACACACCATCTATATATCTACATTATGAAACGACTGACTTTCCCCTTCCTTCTACTCTGCGGCCTGCTCGGCCTCACCACGACCCTGACCTCCTGCGGTGCAGCTGAAGAAGAATACCATACCCTCAACGCCCGCTTCGCCGAGGGGCAGGGATACATGTTTGCCGACCAGGAAGACCACGCTATCATCATCACCGCCACCGACGATTGGACGCTCACCTCAGATAATCCCGACCTCACCCTGCGCACCGATTGGACACAAGGCACAGAGATACAGCGCTCCGTCAGAGGCGGATACCTCCTCGTCGACAGCGTCTTCATCCACGTATCCCCCAACTTCACCGGCAAGAAGATATACACCCAGTTCACCTGCACCTCGCCGGGAGCCGAAGCCACCATCGGCCAGCGCATGTACCAGCTCCCCATCCTCCACATAGTCCATCCCGACCCCATCAACAACTCCTTCGACGACATCACCGACAACGGCTCCGGCGTCAAGACCTACTACTTCGAGTACTCCGTCAGGGACGACGGCACCGCCCCCTTCGACCCCACGCCCTACATAGCCTTCACCCCCTACTCCACCGACGCCACCGTCACCACCGACGCCTCGTGGGTGGCCCTCTCACAGTCTGAAGGCTTCGAGAAAGGCAAGCTGGCACGCATCAACCTCACCGTCGAGAAAAACACCTCGCGCTCGCCGCGACAGGCAGAGATCCGCGTGACCAGCAACGGCATCACCACGCCCATCCTCCTCAAACAAGAAGGTCACAACCCCGACACAGAGGCGTAAGCCAAAGATTTTTTATACCTTTGCACCCATCCCACATGCCGCCCCCACGGACGGCCTAACCCAGTTGCGTAGCGACGCACTGACACCGAGGCACGCCGGCCCACCACGCTGACACCACGGACTTCCTACACCACAACTCCTCATGATTAACAGAGCACTCATCAGACTGAAGGTTATCCAACTCGTCTATGCCTACTACCAGCAAGAAGGAAAAGACCTCGACACAGCCACCAAGGAGCTGGACTTCTCCCTCCAAAAGGCCATCGACCTCTTCCACTACCTCCTCGCCGTACCCATAGAGCTCAAGAAGATTGCCATCAGGAAGGAGAACATCCGCGCCGCGCAGGCAAAACGTGCCGGGACCGACGCCGTCGAGCCCTCCGTACACACCATCCTTGCCGAGAACAGGCTCATCGAGAAGCTCGAGGCTAACAAGCAGATGATCGACTTCCTCGAGATGCGGAAGCAGGAGTGGCCCGAAGAGGCGGCCTTCATGAAGCAGCTCTACGAAGAGGTCACCGCCACTGACTATGCGGCCGACTACGCCGCACAGCTGCACAAGGACTTCGACAGCGACAAGGAGTTTGTGCGTAAGCTCTATCGCTTCAGCGTCATGGGCAACGACCGCTTCGACAGCCTCATCGAAGACCACTCGCTCTACTGGAACGACGACAAAGACATCGTCGACACCTTCGTCCTCAAGGCCATCAAGCAAATCGAGGAGCACGACGGCGAAGAGGCCGACCTCCTACCCGACCTGCTCAAGGACGAAGACCGCCACTTTGCCCACCGGCTCTTCAGCCAGGCCATCACACGCGGGCCGGAGCTGCGCGACATGGTTGCAAAGGTACACCCCACCTGGGACATGCAGCGTCTCGTGGTCATGGACATCGTCATTCTGCAGACCGCCGTTGCCGAGGTGCTTACCTTCGACGACATCCCGCTCAACGTCACCTTCAACGAGTACATCGAGATAGCCAAAGTCTACGGCACACCACAGTCGCCGTCTTTTGTCAATGGCACACTCCAGCAGATAGTCACCGAACTCAAAAAGGAAGGACGCACCACCAAGGCGCGCCAAGCCGCCAAGCCGGCGAAGTAACCCTTCCGCCGCCTCCCTCCCCGGGCCACACACAAGCCACAAGGCTCTGCGCGGACTACGTCCCCGCCACGGTGACTTTGCCCCTACCCTCACATTCACACACATCCCTTTACACATTTATTACACATGATGAACCTCACCCTTCTCCAGGCCGCCGCACAACAAGGAAGCGGCATGTCAATGATTATCATGTTGGTGGTGCTCTTCGCCATCTTCTACTTCTTCATGATACGTCCACAGAACAAGCGCCAGAAAGAAATCAACAACTTCCGCAACACGCTCTCCCCCGGCCAGGAAGTAGTCACT
Organism: uncultured Bacteroidales bacterium; assembly: GCA_945836755.1. Taxonomy (GTDB): domain Bacteria; phylum Bacteroidota; class Bacteroidia; order Bacteroidales; family Bacteroidaceae; genus Alloprevotella. The sequence goes on along the minus strand of CAMAMB010000064.1, from coordinate 3,999 downwards.
ATCGGCGGCATCTACGGCACGGTCAAGAGCATAGACCAAGAGAATGGCACCATCCAGCTCGAGATAGCCACCGGTGTAAAGATCAAGATGGCCAAGGAAGGTATCAACCCCATAGGTAGTCAGGAGAAGAAGTAGGCCCCACGCCCTACTTCCTGCCCACTTCGCTCCCCATCCAACACCTACTGCGATGAACATGCACACTATCAGAAATTGCTTTTCCAAGGTATGGAACAAACAATTTCTGATATTTCTTTTTTTTCTGGCCCTCTCGTCCATCTTCTGGCTCTTCATGTCCCTCAACGAGACATACGAGGAGGAGTTCATCGTACCCTTTGAGCTGAAGGACGTGCCCGACAACGTCGTCCTCACCACCGACCTGCCCGAGGGCATGCACGTCACCCTGCGCGACAAGGGCATCATCCTGCTCACTTACCGCTACACCGGCAAGTTCACCCCCATCGTCATCGACTTCAACCAGTACGCCAACGCCACCAACCACATCACCATCTCCGGTGCAGAGCTTGTGCGCAACGTCATGCGCCAACTCACGCCCAGCACCCAGCTCGTCAACTTCAAGCCGGAGGCCCTCGACTTCTTCTACAACCACGGCGAGTGCAAGAAGGTGCCCGTCGTGGTGACGGGAAGCGTCGAGCCCGGCCTTCTATATACCATCGCCTCCACCAAGGCCACCGCCGACACCGTTCTCGTCTACGCCAGCCGCGAGCAGTTAGACACCATCACCGCGGCATACACCCGCAGCCTCAGGCTCAAGGACCTCACCGACACCACCAGCGTCAAAGCCTCCTTCCAGCCCATCCACGGCGTCAAGTTCGTGCCCGACCACGTCGGCCTCACCTTCTGCGTCGACCGCATGATAGAGAAAACCATCGAGGTGCCCGTGCAGCAGGTCAACTTCCCCGCATCCAAGCAGTTGCGCACCTTCCCCGCCAAGGTCCACATCACCTTCCAGGTCAGCATGGGGCAGTACCGCAAGGTCAACAGCGACAACTTCGTCCTGGTGGTCAACTACGAAAGCCTCCTCGGCAACAAGACCAACAAGACGCGCCTATCGCTCAAGACCACCCCCACCGGCGTCAAGCACGTGCGCATATATCCCCAAGACGTGGAGTACATCATCGAAGACATTCCCGTTACCGAGGAGCTCTCCCCCGAAAGCGCTCCGTAACCTCTCCCCCTCACCTCATGCTTTCCTTACCCGACCTCACCTCTCCCCAGTGGCGCATTGCCATCACGGGGGGCATTGCCAGCGGCAAGAGCTACATTTGCAGCCGCCTTGAGGCCGCCGGCCATCGCGTGTTCAACTGCGACAAAGAGGCCAAGCACATCATACGCCACGATCCCGACGTGCGCAGCGCCCTCACCCGCCTTGTCGGGCCCACGCTCTACGACGCCGACGGCCGCCTGGTCAAGCCCGTGCTCGCCGCCTACCTCTGCCAGGGCTCCGCCCAGGCTCACCGCGTCGACGCCATCGTTCACCCCCGGGTGGCACAGGCATTCCGCGACCACTGCCACGCCCTTCCGTCCCTCCCCATCGAGCCCGACGGGCTCGCCGCACGTCAGCGTCTGCTCCGCCTCATACAGGCAGCGCCTCAGCTGCCTGCCGTCGTCACCGCCGACTGCCTTGCAGCCCTCCCGCCCGGCCACACCGTCTTCATGGAGTGCGCCTTGCTCTACGAAGCGGGCTTCGACGCCCTCACCCATCTGGCCGCAGTGGTCCACGTCAGCCCCGAAGTGCAGCAGCGGCGCCTCATCAGCCGCGACCACATCAGCCCCGAGAAAGCCGCCGGGTGGATAGCTCTCCAACTCTCGGAGAACGAGCGCCTCCAACGCGCCGCGCTGAGGATAGACAACGATGCAGACCTCGACTTTTAGCTTTTTTGCCTAACTTTGCCCGCCGTATGGGTCCGGCCCGCGCAGGACCGCCAACTTACGCACCTTGTAACTTCATCCAAACATACTTACACACCATGCAAGACACCATTCTCTCCATCTCCGGGAAGCCCGGGCTCTTCAAGCTCATCTCTCAAGGCCGCGCCATGCTCATTGTCGAAGCCATCGATGCCACCAAGAAGCGTTTCCCCGCCGGAGCAAGAGACCGCGTCACCTCGCTCAACGACGTGACCATGTACACCGAGAGTGAAGACAAGCCCCTCATGGACATCTTCCAAGCCATCTCAGAGAAAGAGAACGGCCAACCCGTCTCACTCGACTATAAAAAAGCTGACAAGGCCGGCCTCGCCGACTTCATGGCCTCGGTAGTACCCGACTACGACCGCGACAGAGTGCACGACAGCGACATCCGCAAGCTCATACAGTGGTACAACATCCTCGTCAACGGCGGCTACACCACCTTCGCCACCGACGAGGCCGAAGCCACAGCCCCCGAGGCGGCAGCCGAATAGCCTTCGGCCGGCCTCTCCCCCCTTCACAAGTGCTACTCCGGACATCCCGCGAATATCTCTCGAGGTGTCCGGAGTAGCATTTTCTATGCGCCGCGCGGCGCCCAAGGGTTCTGCCGCCGTGGCGGAGGTGAGGCACTGTGCGCTTATGCCTGACGCGCCTTGGCTAATCGCGTCAGCGTCCACTGCACGGCGGTAAACAGCAACACGTCGGCGGCGACGATCAGCGTGATGTCTACCCCGCAGTGGTAGAGCCCGAGGTTCATGAGGTTGAACGCCACCTGGAGCAGGACGATGAAGCATAGCGCGGCCCGCATGGAACATCCGGCGGCCATGAACTTATGATGGATGTGGGTCTTGTCGGGAGTGAAGATGCCCTCACCGCGAAACAGTCGGCCGAAGGCTACGCGAATGAGGTCGAAGGTGGGCACGATAAGCAGGGTGAAGGCAAAGAGGATGGCCACCGGACGCGCAGGCAACACAGCAGGAGCATCCATGGCATACTTGAACGACAGGAAGGCGATGGCGTAGCCCAGGATGAGGCTGCCCGTATCGCCCATGAAGGTCTTGGTCATGCGGTCTTCACGGCCGAACATGTTGAAGTAGAAAAACACCATCACCGCCCCGAGAAGGGAGATGCTGAAGATGGAGTAGATGACTACGCCTAACTGCAAGAAGACCACTGTATAGATGCCCAGAATGAGCATGCAGAGGGAGGAGGAAAGGCCGTCGATGCCGTCGATGAGGTTGATGGCATTGACCACAAGCAGCGAAATGAAGACCGTCAGCGGATAGCCCACCCAGATGGGCACTTCGTAGATGCCGAGAAAGCCATAGAGATTGTTGATATACAGGTTGCAGACGGGCAAGAAGAGCGAGGCCACGAGCTGCACGACGAACTTGAAGTTGGCATTGAGGCCCGCCACGTCGTCGAGCAGGCCGATGAGATAGATGAGCACAATGCCGGTGATGACGAGCACGGTGCTGAACTTGAAGCCAGGGGGCTCTGCGTTGAGCGCCAGCATGAGCAGGAGGGTGGCTGTCATGCCGATGGAGGCACAGGGCATGAAGAGTACACCCCCCATGCGCGGCACTTTGTTGTGGTGCACTTTGCGTTCGTTGGGCAGGTCGTAGAGCCCGCGCTGCTTACACAGACGCAGCAGCCAAGGCATAGAAACCCAGGTGATGAGTACGGTCACCACAAACGAGGTGGCCACAAAGAGCAGACTATAAGGAGGGAGATTACACATAGGCGGTAGAAGGGAGGTCAGAGGCAGCGCTGAGGCTGCGTACATGGATATAACGAAAAATTGTAAATATATTGCCCGGGGCCGGGCCCTAATCCGCGCTTGTGGCAGTCGTGGTGAATGCGTCGGAGCGGGCATCCACCATGCCCTCGCCCCTATCCCCGCCCCTGAAGAGGCCGGACACATTAGCTGCAGCGGCGGGACGAAGGCAGCGGGTGCGGGTAACGAAATCTTAGATGTACATGTAGTTTTAACGGCATGTACATCTAGTTTTTCCTGGATGTACATCTAGTTTTAACGGCATGTACATCTAGTTTTTCCTGGATGTACAT
>CAMAMB010000063.1 GCA_945836755.1 uncultured Bacteroidales bacterium | reverse complement strand
GGACTTTGCGTTTTTTGGCCTCAGACCCTTCGCCTTGCACTATCTTTAGAGTAGATAGGCTGCGGCTCAGGTCTGCGCCTCAAAAAACTTTGCGTTTTTTGGCCTCAGACCCTTCGCCTTGCACTATCTTTAGAGTAGACAGGCTGCGGCTCAGGTCTGCGCCTCAAAAAACTTTGCGTTTTTTGGCCTCAGACCCTTCGCCTTGCACTATCTTTAGAGTAGATAGGCTGCGGCTCGGAAGTGGAAAGCACAAATCCTTCGGCTTTGCCCTTTCCACTTCGCTTGCCTTGCACTATCTTTGCCGTGAAAATGATAATTGTGCCCTGTAAGAAGCCTCAAAGGGACACTTAACACCTCTCTCAACCAATGGAATATAACTTCAGAGAAATCGAGAAGAAATGGCAGGCTAAGTGGGCTGCCGAAAAGACTTACCACGTAGAGCCCGACGCCTCGAAGAAGAAATACTATGTGCTCAACATGTTTCCCTATCCCTCGGGAGCCGGACTACATGTGGGTCACCCCTTAGGCTACATAGCCTCAGACATATACGCCCGCTTCATGCGCCAGCGTGGCTACAATGTGCTCAACCCCATGGGCTACGACGCATACGGCCTGCCCGCTGAGCAATACGCCATACAGACCGGCCAACACCCCGCCATCACCACCACACACAACATAGCCCGCTACCGCGAGCAGCTCGACAAGATAGGTTTCTCGTTCGACTGGGACCGCGAAGTGCGCACCTGCGACCCCGCCTACTATAAGTGGACACAGTGGGCCTTCCAGCAGATGTTCGGTTCGTACTACGACCTTGCAGCAGCCAAGGCCCTGCCCATCGACAAGCTCGTGGCCCACTTCGAGGCCCGGGGCACGGAAGGCCTGCAAGCCGCACAGAGCGAGGAGCTGACCTTCAGCGCCGACGAGTGGAAGGCCATGGACAGCGTCGAGCAGCAGAAGGTGCTCATGAACTACCGCATAGCCTATCTCGGAGAGACCATGGTCAACTGGTGTCCCGCCCTCGGCACCGTGCTGGCCAACGACGAAGTGGTGGACGGCGTGAGCGAACGCGGCGGCCATCCCGTGGTGCAAAAGAAAATGAAGCAGTGGTGTCTGAGAGTGTCGGCCTACGCCCAGCGACTGCTCGACGGCCTCGACAGCATAGACTGGAGCGACTCTATCAAGGAGACACAACGCAACTGGATAGGCCGCTCCGAAGGCACGGAGATGGTGTTTAGCGTGAAAGACAGCGACGTGAAGTTTACCATCTTTACCACCCGCGCCGATACCATCTTCGGGGTGACCTTCATGGTGCTTGCCCCCGAGAGCGAGCTGGTCAGCGTGTTGACCACCGCCGACCGCCGCGCCGAAGTGGAAGCCTACCTCGAGGCCACCAAGAAGCGCACCGAGCGCGACCGCATAGCCGACCGCCGGGTGAGCGGCGTGTTTAGCGGCTCGTATGCCGTCAACCCCTTCACCGGCGACGCCATTCCCGTGTGGATAAGCGACTACGTGCTGGCAGGCTACGGTACAGGCGCCATCATGGCTGTGCCCGCCCACGACAGCCGCGACTATGCCTTTGCACGCCACTTCAACCTGCCCATCCTACCCCTCATCGAGGGCGCCGACGTGAGCGAGGAGAGCTTCGACGCCAAAGAAGGCATCGTGCAGAACTCACCCGCCGCCGGCAAGCAGTCGCTCCACGGCTTCTCGCTCAACGGCCTCACCGTCAAGGAAGCCATCGCTGCCACCAAGAAGTTCGTCACCGAGAACGGCTTGGGCCGCGTGAAGGTGAACTACCGCCTGCGCGACGCCATCTTCTCAAGACAGCGCTACTGGGGCGAGCCCTTCCCCGTATACTATAAAGACGGCATGCCACAGCTCATACCGCAGGACTGCCTGCCCCTCGAGCTGCCCGAAGTGGGCCGCTTCCTGCCCACAGAGACGGGAGAGCCGCCCCTCGGCAATGCCACCCGCTGGGCATGGGACACCAAGACCAACAGCGTGACCGACAACACACGCATAGACCATGTCAGCGTCTTCCCCCTCGAACTCAGCACCATGCCGGGCTTCGCCGGAAGCAGCGCATACTACCTGCGCTACATGGACCCCACCAATGACAACGCCCTCGTGGCACCCGAGGCCGACAACTACTGGAAGCAGGTGGACCTCTACATAGGCGGGTCGGAACACGCCACGGGACACCTCATCTACAGCCGCTTCTGGAACAAGTTCCTGCACGACCTCGGCGTGAGCTGCTGCGAAGAACCCTTCGCCAAGCTCGTCAACCAAGGCATGATACAGGGACGCTCCAACTTTGTCTACCGCATCAAGGACACCAACACCTTCGTCAGCCTCGGGCTCAAGGACCGCTACGACGTGACACCCATCCACGTCGATGTCAACATCGTGCAAAACGACCAGCTCGACCTCGAAGCCTTCAAGGCATGGCGCCCGGAATATGAAAACGCCGACTTCGTGCTCGAAGACGGCAAGTACATCTGCGGCTCAGCCGTCGAGAAAATGTCGAAGTCGATGTACAATGTGGTCAATCCCGACCGCATCGTCGAAAACTACGGCGCCGACACCCTCAGACTCTACGAAATGTTTCTCGGCCCCATCAGCCAAAGCAAGCCATGGGACTCCAACGGCATAGACGGCAGCTTCCGCTTCCTGAGAAAGACGTGGAACCTCTTCTTTGCCAACGGCGGCGAGTGGGCAGTGACCGACGAAGCCCCCACCAAGGACAACCTCAAGACCCTGCACAAGCTCATACGCAAGGTGACCGACGACATCACCACCTTCTCGTACAACACCGCCATCCCCGCCTTCATGATAGCCGTCGGCGAGCTGGCCCAGCAGAAGTGTAAGGCACGCAGCGTCATGGAACAGCTGGTGAGCCTGCTCGCCCCCTTCGCCCCTCACGTGGCCGAAGAGCTGTGGAGCCGCCTGGACCATGACACCACCGTCTGCGACGCCCCCTGGCCCGCCTGCGACGAACAGTATCTGAAGGAAGATACGGTCACGCTCTCCGTCTCCTTCAATGGCAAGACACGATTTACCCTCGACTTCCCCGCCGATGCCTCCAAGGACGACATACAGGCTGCCGCACTCTCGGCCGAACAGGCACAGAAATACCTCGAAGGCAAGCAGGTGGTAAAGGTCATCGTCGTGCCCGGCCGCATCGTCAACATCGTCATCAAGTAAACCAACGACGGCCACCGCTCCTGCCCGCCCCGAATCCGGCGAGGCAGGAGCACCGCCGGAAGGACGCCCGCAGACAGCAGACCGACCCTCCCCGACACCCGTCAACAACCAGTCAACCCATCCAAGCCCCCTCGGCCCGCGCAGCAAGACCCGCAGGAGAATACCGCTGCCCGGGGCAGACAGAGCCGGATACCATACATCGTCAACAGCCGTGGTTACACAATTAAAGACGTCCCTCTTCCAGGACCTTAGAGACTACTTCATCATCACCGTGGGCCTCATGCTCTACGCATTTGCCTTCACCTGTTTCATGCTGCCGTGGGAAATCACCACGGGAGGCCTGGCCGGTGCCGGTGCCGTCATCTTCTACGCCATCGGCTTCCCCGTACAATACACCTTCTTCCTTGTCAACATCATCCTGCTCATCATCGCCGTGAAGGTGCTGGGCTGGAGGTTTTGCGTGAAGACCATCTACGCCGTGTTCATGCTCACCTTCCTGCTGGGCATCACCCAGGAGGTAATGACAGAGTGGGCCAGGGTAGAGCCGGGGCTCTTCCGCTCCATCAATCCCCGTAGCGGGCTGCCGCTCATCGTGCCCGACAATGCCTTTATGTCGTGCATCATCGGCGCAGCCATCGAAGGCATCGGCATCGGCATCGTCTTTCTGAGCAACGGCTCTACCGGCGGCACCGACATCATAGCCTCCATCATCAACAAGTATAAAGACGTGACGCTGGGGCAAATGATGATGCTCTGCGACCTCATCATCATCTCCTCGTCCATCTGCCTGCCCACCGGCAGCGTCGACAAACTGCTCTACGGCTACTGCACCCTCGTCATCACCAATCTCATGATAGACTATGTGGTGGACAGAGGCCGCCAGTCGGTGCAGTTCCTCATCTTCTCACGTCGCTACGACGAGATAGCCGCCGCCATCAATGCCACCCACCGCGGCGTCACCGTGCTGAACGGGCAGGGATGGTACACGAAGCAGGAGCGCAAGGTGCTCGTAGTGCTCGCCAAGAAGCGTGAGAGCACCAACATCTTCCGCATCATACAGAGCATAGACCCCGCGGCCTTCGTGTCGCAGTCGAAAGTCATCGGCGTCTTCGGCGAGGGCTTTGACCGCATCAAGGTGAAGGGAGAAAAGACCGTCCCCAAGGTCGACAGCCAAGTGGAAGATACTGCCACCCCATAGCCCCCCGCACCCCGTAAGCTATGCAACGCAACGACACACTGCCGCAAGTGGCCTTCGCCCCACAAGGTGGCCTCTGCAACCGCCTGCGCGTCTTGCTCTCAGCCTGGAGCCTGGCCGCCGAAGGGCTCGCAGAGACCTCGGTGGAGTGGGGGAGAGACGACGGTTGCCACGCATGGTTCGACCAGCTCTTCTGCCCCCTCGAGGCGAAGCATCTCACGGTGCACCGTCGCCGTTGGTGGGCGCGCCCCATCACCCGCCGCAACCTACACTGGCCCTGGCTGCTTCGTCACTGCATGGGCTACGACCGCCAAGCCGCCAACTACCTGCCCGACGAGCCGCGGCAGCTGGCCCGGTGGGTCAGGCAGTACAGGAAAATCTACGTCTCGGGAGGCAGTGTGGCCTACCCCTACGACCCCGCCCTGCTGCGTAGCCTCCGCCCCGTGACAGAAGTGGCCCGGCGCATAGAGCAAGTAACGACCCACTTCACACCACACACCGTGGGAGTGCACATACGCCGCACCGACAACGCGATAAGCTGTCGCGAGAGCAGCACACCCCTCTTCGTCGACGCCATGAACAGCCGGCTGGCCGCTGACCCCCAGACCACCTTCTTCCTCGCCACCGACGACGCAACCCTCAAGCAGCAGCTCGTCAGACGCTTCGACGGCCGCATTCTCACCCTGACCGAACACGTCACACGCAGCAGCCTCGCAGGCATGAAGCATGCCGTGGTCGACCTCTACTGCCTGGCCCGCACCTCCAGCCTCATCGGCTCCTACTGGAGCTCCTTCACCGACACCGCCGCAGAGCTCGGCGGAATGCCCGTTACCATCGTGCGGGGGTAGAAAAACACAGACAGACGGCCCGGCCTGCTCCGCTGCATCCCCGGCCTGCTCTGCCCCCTCCACGCCACGCACCCACACCCGCCGTCACCCCATACCATATTATATATAAGCCATCCAACCATGAAGCCCCTGGTTTTCGCCACCAACAATGCCCATAAGCTCGACGAGATACGCGCTATCCTCGGCCACGAGATGCCCGTCAAGAGCCTCGCCGACATAGACTGCCACGACGACATACCCGAGACAGCCCCCACACTCGAAGGCAATGCCCTGCAGAAAGCCCGGTGGGTCTACGAGCGCTATGGCTACAACTGCTTCGCCGACGACACAGGGCTCGAAGTAGACGCCCTCGACGGAAGGCCCGGCGTGCACACCGCCCGTTATGCCTTCCCCGACCGTCACGACCCCGAGGCCAATACCCTCAAACTACTCGCAGAGCTCGACGGACAGCAGCAGCGCACAGCCAGATTTCGTACAGCCATCGCCCTTATCATCGACGGCGTAGAGCATGTCTTTGAAGGCACGGTCGAAGGCCATATAGCCACCGAGCAAAGAGGCACCGAGGGATTCGGCTACGACCCCGTCTTCATTCCCGAGGACACAGGCAAGACCTTCGCCGAGCTCGGCGTCGACGTCAAGAACACCATCTCACACCGCGCCCGAGCCGTGGCCCGCCTGGCCGCCTTCCTCCATACGCTCCAACCCTCAGCGTAGCCCCGCAGCGTCTCCGGCCACGTGCAGCCCGCCATGCGCCGCCACGTGCAGCCCGCCGAGCCCGCCCCGCCACCATCCCACACAATCCCCGCCACCACTTAATACCCCTCAGCCCCATGAACCCCCTCCGTCTGCTCCTCCTCAGCTTCATGCTACTGCTCATGAATGCCGGCAAGGCACAGTCGCCCAACGCCTGGACCTACCACCTCTCCTACCGCAATGCCACCGCAGTAGAGAAGCTTGGCAACACCGTCTACGGCCTCTTCAACGGCAATCTCCTCCGCTACGATACCACCGACAACTCCGTTACAGAGATAGACCGCTTCAGCGGCTTGTCAGACAAGGGCATACGTTACATGGGCGTCTCGACAACACGACGCTGCCTCGTGCTCTACTACGAGGACAACAACATAGACCTCCTCTACGAAGACGGCACAGTGGTCAACATCCCACAAGTAAAGAGCTACACCGAGCACACCATCTCGCCCATCCACTTCACCGTCAACGGCGACTGGGCCTTAGTCGGCACCTCCCTCGGCGTCATCCTCCTCGACGTGGCCAAGCAGGAAGTAAAAGGCTTCTACTACTACAACACCCCCGTCTATGCAGCCAATGTCATAGACAATAACCTCTACGTGGCCTTCGCCGGTCGCGTAGCCACAGCCCCCCTGACCGCCAACCTCTACGATAAGGCCCAGCTCCACACCGTCTACAACTTCCGACCCACAGCCATCATGCCCACCGCCACCGGCATCTACTTCATCGTGCCCGTAGTCAGCGGCATCAACGACGCCTGGCAAGGACTCAGCTACGTCACCCGAGAAGAAGGCGCCGTGCCCCAGCGCCTCACCGGCACCATACCTACAAAGGGCATCGTCAACGAGCAGGGAGCCTACTTCGCCGCCGGCAAGAAACTCCTCGTTGTACACCACGACACACCCACCACGGTCGCACAGGCCGACATACCCGAGACCACCCTCGCCCTCTGCCCCGCCACAGCCACCGACCTATGGATGGCACATGGTGAGAAAGGCATGGCCTCATACACATACGACGGCGAAGAACTCCATCCCACAGGCCGGACCTTCGGCACCTACGGGCCACGCCGCGACCTCAGCTACCAAGTCAGGTTCTCCCCCGACGGAAAATTCTATGTATGCGGCGGAAAGCCCGACCACTCCGATGCCATCAAAAATACAGGCACTCTCATGCGCTACGACGGCAACGAGTGGACCGACATGGACGAGGACGCCCTCCGCGAAGCACAAGAACAGCGCTACCGAAACGTCAGCGACGTAGCCTTCGACCCCGCCGACCCCAACCACGTCTACGCCACAGGCTACTCCACAGGCCTCTTCGAGTTCCAAGACGGCCTCTACAAAGAAAGCTACACCCCCGACAACAGCCCCATAGCCTCCGCCGCCCCCAACAGCCGCTACTACCTCTACTACCTACGCACCGGAGGCGTCACCTTCGACAGAGACGGACGCCTCTGGGTGCTACAAAACTACACCGACTCCGTCGGCCTCGTACGCCGCACCGACGGCACATGGAAAAAAGTATACATCAGCAGCATGGCAGGCGGAGTGCGCAACTACAAAATACGTCAAGACCCCACCCACAACCGCATGTGGATGTGCGTACAAGCCGAGACATCCATCAAGTCAGGCATCTGCGCCCTCGACTACACCTCCACCCTCGATTCCGACGACATGACCGAGCAGTACCGCACCTCCGCAGTCAATGAAGACGGCACCACCGTCAACCTCCTCGCCCCTCAAGACTTCTGCTTCGACCTCAACGGACAGCTCTGGATAGGTTGCGAGACCGGCGTCTTTGTGGTCGAAGACCCCGACACATGGTTCGACACCGACTTCACCATACTCCAGCCCAAAGTGCCCCGTAACGACGGCACCAACTACGCCGACTACCTACTCACCGGAGTACAAGTCAACGCCATAGCCGTAGACGGAGGCAACCGTAAATGGCTCGGCACCAACGGCGGAGGCCTTTACCTCGTCAGCCCCGACGGAACACAGATACTCGCCCACTACACAGCCGACAACTCACCCCTACTCTCCGACGTCGTACAAGGCCTCGCCATAGACCCCGCAACCGGCCTGCTCTTCATCGCCACAGAGATAGGACTCTGCTCCTACGCATCAGGCGTCACCGAGCCCGCCGCCAGCCTCAAGGAAAACGACATCAAAGTCTTCCCCAACCCCGTCCGGCCCGAATACCATGGCCTCGTCAACATCACCGGCCTCACCGCCGACGCAGAAGTCAAGATCATGACCACAGGCTCACAGCTCGTAGCCACAGGACGAGCCACCGGAGGCTCATACCAATGGAATGGACGCAACGCAGCAGGCCACAGAGTAGGCAGCGGCGTCTATTACCTCCTTGTCACCACAGCCAACGGCTCCACCTCAGTGGTCGCAAAAATTGTCGTCATCTAATCGTGACAAATTTGAAGACCCTCCACATACCACCCAAATTCACCGCCAAAAATCCCTCATTTCTCCCCGTTCCCCGCCTTTATAACCTCATTTTAAGGAGAATGTAACAAAAAAGTAAGTTTTTACTTTGGAGATTGAGCCCCATAGCCTATTTTTGCCTGTAGAAAAACACCCAATCACGTCCGTCCACCAGCGGCGAGCCACACCCCACATACGCCCCTCTTTTTTACACCAATACTATAACACCATGAACAAAACAGATCTCGTGAACGCTATTGCTGCAGCCGGTCTCAGCAAAGCTGACTCAAAGAAAGCCCTCGACGCCACCCTCGGTGCTATCGCCGATGCCCTCAAGGCCGGTGACAAAGTAGCCCTCCTCGGCTTCGGCACTTTCGCAGTAAACGAACGTCCCGCACGCCAGGGCATCAACCCCGCCACCAAAGAGAAAATAGAAATTCCTGCCAAGAAAGTCATCAAGTTCAAGGCTGGCGCAGAACTGGCAGACGGCCTGAAGTAACCCATATAGCCCTCCCCAAGGCCACACTACACACTCCGGGAAATCATACCGAGGCTACATCGCTCCACTCACAAGCGATGTAGCCTCGGTCGCGTGTATACAAAACCCACCCCTCCTCCCACCACGAGCCGCCACCATATCCCACATCCTCCCCACGCTTCCCCCGGCAGCCGTCACAGGGCAAAGTCATTACAACATGCCACGCCCCTCTGTCCACACCCCTCGCCCGAGAATACCTATATATAAATAGCATCGTCCCCTCCTTCACACCTCCGACCGCACCCACATCCCATCAACACACCCGCCATTGCCCACACCCTCTCCCCCGCATTCCCGGCCCTTCACCCCGCATCTTCGGCAGTTGTCACGAAGCAAAGCTGGAGTAACATGCCATGTCCGCTCGGGCCGCCGCCATTGCCCACACCCTCCCCCAGCAACCTCAGCAGTTTTCACAGGGCAAAGCCACCATTACATGCCATGCCCACCTTCTCCATGCCCCTAACCCGAGAGCACACATACACTATAATATAGTCTCCATGCCTCATCAGAGAATACCTATATATAAATAGCATCGTTCCCAACCTTCACACCTCCGACCGCACCCACATCCCCTCGTTACAGCCGCCATTGCCCACACCCTCCCCCAGCAACCTCAGCAGTTTTCACAGGGCAAAGCCACCATTACATGCCATGCCCACCTTCTCCATGCCCCTAACCCGAGAGCACACATACACTATAATATAGTCTCCATGCCTCATCCGAGCACACCTATATATAGATAGCCCGTCCCCCCTCCTTCATTCCTTCGACCGCACCCACATCCCCTCGTTACAGCCGCCATTGCCCACACCCTCCCCCCGGCATCCCCGGCAGTTGCCATAAGGCAAAGCCACCACTACATGCCACGCCCACCTTCCCACGCCCTTTTCCTGAAAATACCTATATATAAATAGCATCGTTCCCAACCTTTCACACCCTCGCCCCCATTAGCCACACTTCGTCCCCATTCTTCGCGCTCCTTCCCCCATTCTTCGTATCTCCGAGCACACCCACATCTCCCCAGCACCCCATTCTTTCGCACCCTCGCCCCCACTTCTCACACCCCGCTCCCATTCTTCACATCTCTTAACACACCCTTTTCGCTCCTTCCTCCATCCTTCACACCTCCGGGCACATTCACTTCTCCTCAGCACTCCATTCTTTTACGCCATCGCCCCCACTTACCACACTCCATCCCCATTCTTCGCACACCGTCCCCCATCCTTCTTACCTCCAAGCACATCTACTTCTCCCTTGCATCCTATCCTTTCATACCATCGCTCCCATTTCCCACACCCGCTCCCATTCTTCGCACTCGTTCCTCCATTCTTCGCACTCGTTCCTCCATTCTTCGCACTCGTTCCTCCATCCTTCACACTCGTTCCTCCATCCTTCACACCTCCGGGCACATTCACTTCTCCTCAGCACTCCATTCTTTTACACCATCGCCCCCACTTACCACACTCCATCCCCATCCTTCGCACACCGTCCCCCATCCTTCACACTTCCAAGCGCACCCACATCTCCCCTGCACCCATCCTTTCACACCATCGCTCCCATTTCCCACGCCCCGCTCCCATTCTTCGAGCCCCTTCCCCCATCCTTCATCCCACTTCGCACCCACCTCCCACACCCAAGCCCATCTCCATTCCCCACATTCCCCGAGGCAAGGGGGTAATCTTAGATGTAGATGTAGGAGAAACGGGATGTAGATGTAGGAGAAACGGGATGTACATGTAGGAAAACCTGGATGTACATGTAGGAAAACCTAGATGTACATGTAGAAAAACCTAGATGTACATGTAGAAAAACCTGGATGTACATGTAGGGAAACCTGGATGTACATGTAGGAAAAACTGGATGTACATGTAGAAAAACCTAGATGTACATGT
>CAMAMB010000062.1 GCA_945836755.1 uncultured Bacteroidales bacterium | reverse complement strand
GGCGAGAAGATGGAAGCCCTCGACGTCTTCCACCCCGAGCGCATGGCCGACCGCATACTCGGCATGGGCGACATCGTCAGCCTCGTAGAGAAAGCCCAGGAGCAGTTTGACGAACAGGAAGCCATCAAGCTGCAACGCAAGATACAGAAAAACCAATTCGACTTCAACGACTTCCTCGCCCAGATACAGCAAATCAAGAAGATGGGCAACCTCAAAGACCTCGCCTCCATGATACCCGGCGTGGGCAAGGCCATCAAGGACGTCGAAATCAACGACAACGCCTTCGACAGCGTCGAAGCCATCATACTCTCCATGACGCCCCTCGAGCGACGCCGCCCCGAAGTGCTCAACCAGAGCCGCAAAATGCGTATAGCCAAGGGATCGGGCACCACCATACAGGACGTCAACCGCCTCATCAAGCAGTTTGACCAGACACGCAAGATGATGAAGATGGTCACCGGCAAAGGCATGGGGCGCATGATGGCAGGCATGCCCAAGATGCCCGGCATGCCCAAGCTACCCGGCTTAAAGTAAAGCGCAACCCTTAGCCCGAATGCCCCCAGGCACTCGGGCTTCACTTTTACACGCCCGCCCTACCCCTCCACCCCTATCCACACATTCACTAAACGTCCACACACCCATGCAACTCATTGACGGAAAGGCAACAGCCGCCACCATCAAGCAGGAAATAGCCCAAGAAGTCGACCGCCTCATTGCCGCCGGAGCACGACCGCCCCACCTCGCCGCCGTACTGGTGGGCCACGACGGGGGAAGCGAGACATACGTGCGCAACAAGGTCCTGGCCTGCGAGGCATGCCACTTCACCTCCTCCCTCATACGCTTCGAAGACACCGTCACCGAGGCCGAGCTCCTCGACTGCGTCAGCCGCCTCAACAGCGACCCCGCAGTCGACGGCTTCATCGTCCAGCTCCCCCTCCCGCCCCACATCAGCGAGCAGAAGGTCATCGAAGCCATCGACTACCGCAAAGACGTCGACGGCTTCCACCCCATCAACGTCGGCCGCATGGCCATCGGCCTGCCATGCTTCGTCTCCGCCACCCCACAGGGCATTCTCGAACTGCTCCGCCGCTACCACATCGAGACCTCCGGCCGCAAGTGTGTCATCCTCGGCCGTAGCAACATCGTCGGCAAGCCCATGGCTCAGCTCATGGCACAGAAACACCTCGGCGACGCTACTGTCACCGTCTGCCACAGCCATAGCCTCAACCTCGTACACGAGTGCCGCCAGGCCGACATCATCATTGCGGCCATCGGACAACCCGCCTACGTCACCGCCGACATGGTCAAGCCCGGTGCCGTAGTCATCGACGTAGGCACCACCCGTGTGCCCGACCCCTCGCGACCAAGCGGCTTCAGGCTCTGCGGCGACGTCGACTTCGACACCGTAGCCCCGCTCTGCTCCTACATCACCCCGGTGCCCGGAGGCGTAGGCCCCATGACCATCTGCATGCTCATGCTCAACACCCTGGCCGCCGCCAACCACTCCATCTACGCCTAAGGCCCCCACCCCCACCCTACGCCAAGCGGGGCAGACGTCTCCACCGAGATGCCTGCCCCGCTTGCGCTTCGCGCCAATCCATCGCCCCACACCGCGGCCCTCACTCTAAAAGCTCAAGTATCTCTGAGGCTAAACGCACCGACTTGCGAAACTGCACATAACCAAGGAAGCCACCTACAACCGCGCCCACAGCCGAGCCACAAAGCACCCCGCTGCGATACTCCACCGGCAGCTCCACAGCCGCACACACCTCCCACACAAACCACGGCAGCCACACTAGCAGAAACGGCAAGGAGAAACGCAGCCAACGGGCCTGACGCCACAAATTTACGCATTCACGCCCGCGGCATGAAGCCGCTGCCGCTGCCTGAGGTGCGGGCACCGAAAACATAGATGTACATGTAGGTTGAACGGGATGTACATGTAGTTCGAACGGGATGTACATGTAGTTTTTCCTAGATGTACATGTAGTTTTTCCTAGATGTACATCTAGTTTTTCTTAGATGTACATGCAGTTTTTCTTAGATGTACATGCAGTAAAACCTGCGATGCTTCGCGGCGTCGGCGTACGGGTAGGGAGACCGGGCCGAAGCGGCGAGGCAACGGGAGCAAAGGGCGCGGCATGACAAGAATGCCAAAAAATGTATAGCCACAGGCATTTCGCCAAGAAATTCGTACCTTTGCGCTGCAAAGAATTGTACATGGGCCTCTGACCGCCTACACCCCGCGGGGCAGCAGGCTGTGTCCGCCCATAACTATCCAACCTGCCACATGAGCAAAATCATTGCTTTAGCCAACCAGAAAGGCGGTGTAGGCAAGACGACCACGTCTATGAACCTTGCCGCCTCACTCGCCACGCTCGAAAAGAGAGTGCTGCTCATCGACGCCGACTCGCAGGCCAACGCCTCGTCGGGCCTCGGCGTAGATCTCAGCAAGGTGGACTGCTCCATCTACGAGTGCCTCGTCGCCGGAAAAGACATACACGAGGCCATCTACACCACAGACATCGAGCGCCTCGACGTAGTGCCCTCGGGCATCAACCTCGTGGGAGCCGAAATAGAGATGCTGAACTTCGAAAAGAGGGAATTCATGCTCAAACACACCCTCGAGCCCCTCAGCAGCGAGTACGACTACATACTCATAGACTGCTCCCCCTCGCTCGGCCTCATCACCATCAACGCCCTCACTGCCGCCCACTCGGTCATCATACCCGTGCAGTGCGAATACTTCGCCCTCGAAGGCATCTCCAAGCTGCTCAACACCATCAAGCTCGTCAAACGCAAGCTCAACCCCCAGCTCGAGATTGAAGGCTTCCTGCTCACCATGTACGACCGCCGCCTCAACCTGGCCAACCAGATATACGACGAGGTAAAGCGCCACTTTCAAGAGCTCGTGTTCAAGACCGTCATCCAACGCAACGTCAAACTCTCTGAGGCCCCCAGCCACGGCCTGCCGGCCATACTCTACGACGCCGACTCCACAGGCGCTAAAAACCACATGGCATTAGCCAAAGAGATACTACAAAACAACGCGTAGCCCATCCTGCCCCCCACACCACGCCCATACTAAAGGCTCAACAGCATGGCACAAAAGAAATTCCCGGCCCTCGGACGAGGCCTCGACGCCCTCATCTCCACCGACGAAGTACTACACACCAACGGCTCATCAAGCATCAACGAAGTGGCCATCAGCCGCATCAAGGCCAACCCCAACCAGCCACGACGGGAGTTTGACGAGAAGGCACTCGAGGAACTCGCCGAAAGCATACGCCAAATAGGCATCATACAGCCCATCACACTACGACTGATGGACGACGGCACCTACCAGATCATAGCAGGAGAAAGGAGATGGAGAGCCTCACAGATGGCAGGGCTCCAAAGCATACCCGCCTATGTGCGCACTGCCGACGACGAAAAAATGATGCAGATGGCCCTCGTCGAAAACATACAGCGAGAGGACCTCAACGCCATAGAGATAGCACTGGCCTACCAAAACCTCATCGAGCAATACAGCCTCACACAAGACCAACTCTCAGAGAAAGTAGGCAAAAACCGCGCAACCATAGCCAACTACCTCAGACTGCTCAAACTGCCGGCCGGCGTGCAAATGGCACTCCGCAACAAAGAAGTGGACCCCGGCCACGCACGCGCCCTGCTCGGCCTCGACAAACCGACCCTGCAGGTGAAACTCTTCAACGAGATCAGAGAAAAAGGCTACTCCGTGCGCCAAGTCGAAGAAATGGTCAAAGCCCTCAACAGCGGAGAGACCGTCAAGAGCGGCCGGCACTCCCTGCAGTCGGCCGACAAGAAACGCATAGCCGCAGAGTACAGCGAGTTGCGCAACAGGCTGGCAGAAGTGTTGCAGACCAAGGTGCAAATGACCTGCACCCAGCGCGGAAAGGGCAAAATCACCATCGCCTTCGACAGCGAGGAGGAGCTGGAACGCCTCATACTGCTCTTCGACCGCGTGAAGTAGCCCCACCCCCACACACACCGCTCTCGCCCCCCACACCCACCTTGGCCCTAAGGACACACATACAGACCCTGGCCCACACAATGCTCCTGCTGCTCGCCCTCTGCAGCCACGGAGATAGGGCAAAAGCTGGAACGCTGCGCAGCGTCCCGGCTTTGTCGGTCTACACGCTCCGCATCGCAGCCGACACCATCAAAGGGCCCGACGACCTGGCCCGGGACACCACCACCTACCACCCCGCCCTCGAGACAGACAGCACCAAAGCCCCCAAAGCCACGCCACGCCCTGCCCCTACGGCAATAGACTCACTCCGAACGCCCGCCGACACAGCCGCGCTGAGGGCCGCCATCGACTCGGCCGCACTCAAGACAGACTTCAAGGTGACGGGACCGAAGAAGAAGTTCGTGCCCAACCCCAAAAAGGCACTCTGGCTCGCCCTCGTGCTGCCCGGAGCCGGACAGATATACAACCGCAAATACTGGAAGCTGCCCATCATCTACGGCGGCTTTCTGGGTTGCGCCTACGCCCTGATGTGGAACCAGCAAATGTATCGCGACTACTCGCAAGCCTATCTCGACATCATGGACGACGACCCCAACACCCACTCCTACACCGAGATGCTGCCACCGCGGTACGACATCACAGGAAGGGAAGAGACTTTCAAGCGCCTCTTCAAGCGTAAGAAGGACTACTATCGACGTTACCGCGACCTGAGCGTCTTCTGCTTCGCCGGCGTATATATACTCTCCGTGATAGACGCCTACGTCGACGCCCAGCTCTCGCAGTTTGACATCACACCCGACCTGTCGATGCGCATCTCCCCCACCGTCATCAACCAACAAGGCACCGTCGGGACACGCAGCCACAGCACAGCCTACGGAGTGGGATGCAGCCTCCACTTCTGAAGCCCACACCCCGCCGGAACCGTAAACCACAACACTCCCACCATATCTATATAATGAGACAACTAAAAGCCTTACTCCTCGCCCTGAGCACCGTGTGCAGCCCACTCTGCGCACAAACAGACACCGAGGTAACCATCAAACACGAGCGCAGCGGCGCCGTAGAAGTAATCGACCTGCCCGAAGGCATGGTGCTCAGTAGCGACTCCCTGCTGGGAGACTGGATGGCAAAAAAATATCTCTACCCCGACACCACCTGCGTAGACCCCGACGTCAATCCCACCTTCACCACCGAAGAATATCAAGACCGCCTGAAACGGCTGCCCGTGGTCATGGAGATGCCCCACAACGAAGTGGTGCAGAAATTCATCGACCAATACAGCGGCCGCCTGCGCAGCAGCGTGGCCTACATGCTCGGCGCCGGCAACTTCTACGTGCCCATCTTCGAAGAAGCCCTCGACTTCTACGGCCTACCACTCGAACTCAAATACCTGCCCTTCATAGAGTCGGCCCTCAACCCCACAGCCAAGAGCAAAGCCGGCGCCGTAGGCCTCTGGCAGTTTATGCTGCCCACCGCCAAGCGCTACGACCTCAAGGTAAACAGCCTCGTCGACGAGAGATGCCACCCCTACAAAGCCACATGGGCCGCCGTGCGCTATCTGCGCGACCTCTACCGCATCTTCGGCGACTGGAGCCTCGTCATCGCCGCCTACAACTGCGGGCCCGGCAATGTCAACAAAGCCATACATAGAGCCGGGGGCGTCAAGGACTATTGGACCATCTACCCCTACCTGCCCGCAGAGACACGAGGATACGTGCCCGCCTTCATCGCAGCCAACTACATCATGAACTACTACTGCGAGCACAACATCTGCCCCATGAAGACCCTCCACCCCCTCACCACAGACACACTGCTCGTAGACCGCAGTCTACACATGGACCAGGTGGTGGAACTCTGCCATATAGACAAAGACGCCCTCAAAGCACTCAACCCACAATACCGCACCGACATCATCCCCGGAAATACCGAGCCACAAGTGCTCTGCCTGCCCGCAGAAGCCCTCAACACCCTCATAGACCTCGGCGACAGCATCTACAACTACCGCGCCGAGGAACTCTTTACACGCCGCGACGTGGTCAAAATGACCGAAACCACCGAGACCACCACAAGCAGCCACCAAGCACGCACCAAAAGCAAGCGCAGCAGCAAAAGCAAGAAGCAAGGCTCCAAGCAAGTGACCGTCAGAAGCGGCGACACCCTCAGCGACATAGCCCGACGCAACCATACCACCGTCGACAAGCTGCGACGCCTCAACGGCATCAAGGGAAGCAACATCAGAGCCGGCAAAAAGATACGCGTAAAGTAACACAAGCCCCACTCCGCCGCTGCCCGCCCACACCCGACACCGCCGGAGAGAAAGAAAGAGCCAAAATGTGGTGACCAAGACCTACATTTTGGCTTTTTTTGTACCTTTGTACATCGTTCCCCGCAGCCCACAAGCCTCACTCCGAGCAGCGCTGCCGGCAAGAAGCTAACCAACCACCTCCGCGCCATGTCCGACACTACCTCCACACCCCAGCAGCTCTCGCCGCAAGAGCAGAAGGACGAGGCCATGATTAACGCCGCCTTCCAGCATCTGCTTGACACCTATCTCGCCACTAACCACCGCCGCAAGGTCGACGTCATCACCAAAGCCTTCAACTTCGCCAAGCAAGCCCACAAAGGTGTGCGCCGACGCTCAGGCGAGCCCTACATCCTCCACCCCATAGCCGTGGCACAAATCGCATGCGGCGAAATCGGCCTCGGGTCTACATCCATCTGTGCCGCCCTGCTTCACGATGTGGAGGAGGATACTGACTACACCAACGAAGACCTGGCCAACCTCTTCGGCCAGAAGGTGGCCAACATCGTAGAAGGCGTCACCAAAATCTCAGGAGGCATCTTCGGAGAGAAAGCATCGCTCCAGGCTGAGACCTTCAAGAAGCTGCTGCTCACCATGAGCGACGACATCAGGGTCATACTCATCAAAATCTCAGACCGGCTGCACAACATGCGCACCCTCTCCAGCATGCTGCCATCCAAGCAGTATAAAATAGCAGCCGAAACCCTCTACATCTTCGCGCCCATAGCCGACAGATTAGGCCTCAACAAGATAAAAACAGAGCTCGAGAACCTCAGCTTCAGGTATGAGCATCCCGAGGAGTATGCCGCCGTACTCCGCAAGCTCGACGAGTCTCAGCTGGAGCGCGACGACAGCATCGCACAGTTCACACCCGCCATCCGCGAGAAACTCGATGCCATGGGCATCAACTACACCATCAAGGCACGCATCAAGAGCCCCTACTCCATCTGGATGAAGATGCAGACCAAGCACATTCCCTTCGAGGAAGTGTTCGACATCCTGGCCATACGCATCGTCTATGTGCCTACAGACAGAAGCCACGAGAAGGACGAGTGCTTCCGCATATACTCAGCCCTCACAGAGATATACAAGCCGCACCCCACACGCTTCCGCGACTGGCTCTCCAACCCTAAGACCAACGGCTATCAGGCGCTCCACAACACCTTCATGTCGAAGCAGGGAAAGTGGATAGAGGTCCAGATACGCTCCGACCGCATGGACGACATCGCAGAAGTAGGATTTGCCGCACACTGGAAGTACAAGGACAAAGGCGCCGAATATGATGAGAACGAGCTCGACCGCTGGCTCAACTCCATCAAGGAGATACTCGACGACCCCCAGCCCGACACCCTCGACCTCCTCGACAACATCAAGCTCAACCTCTACTCTTCGGAGATCATGGTCTTCACTCCCAAGGGAGAACTAAAGACCATGCCGCAAGGCTCCACCGTGCTCGACTTTGCCTTCAGCATCCACTCCGTGCTGGGGTCCCACTGCTTCGGAGCCAAGGTCAACCACCGCCTCGTCCCACTCAGCTACAAGCTCAAAAGCGGCGACCAGGTAGAAATCCTCACCTCCAAGACGCAGCACGCAAAGGCCGAGTGGCTCAACTTCGCCACCACCGCCAAGGCGCGGAACAAGGTTCAGGCCATCCTGCGCCGCGAGCGAAGGGCCAAGCAGAAGGTGGGAGAAGACCGCCTCAGAGACTTCCTACAAAAGGCAGGCTTCGAACTCACGGCCGACCACATCGAGAAGGTGATGCACATCTTCCACATGCCCACCATCGAGGCCCTCTTCTTCTCCATAGGCGACGACAAAACAAAGCTCGGGCAAGAAGTCATCGACGTGCTCAAGGGACGAGCCCACACCAAGGGCTGGAGGCGCTTCATACCCTTCATAGGAAAGAACAACACCGCCAAAGAAGTCGCACAGACCGACACCAACAGCAAGGACTTCATCAAAAACCTCAACCGCAAGCAAGTGCTCGTGCTCAACGAGGACGTCATACCCATGTGCCAGTTTGCAGACTGCTGCAAGCCCATCCCCGGCGACGACGTCATGGGATACATCACCCCAGACAACAACCTCGTCATACACAAACGCTCCTGCGACACAGCCGTCAAGCTCAAGACGCGCTACGGCAACAACATCATAGCCTGCAGCTGGGACACACACAAAGTCTACCTCTACGACGTCACCCTCAGCATACGAGGCGTCGACGCAAAGGGCGTGCTCTACGCCATTGCCGACGTGCTCAACAAGCTCTCACACTTCACCATCAAACGCATCACCCTCAACACCAACGACGGCATCTTTGAAGGAGAACTGCTCATAGCCCTCTACGACACCGACGACGTCACCACCATCTGCAACGAGCTAAAGCAGATAGAGAACGTCACTCAGGCTGTGCGCATATAACGGCCACACCGCCACACGGACCCTCCACCCCATCACGGCAGCCCTCTGCCGCCCCACGCCGCCCCTCTCATCCACCCCCTCCCCCATCCCCACTCACCACATGCGCCCCCTCTTCCTCCTCTCCAACGACGACGGAGTGACCGCCCCGGGCCTGCGCTTCCTCATCGAGGCTCTCCGCCCCATAGCCGACATCCTCGTCGTTGCCCCCGACGGCCCGCGCTCAGGCTTCTCCTGCTCCATCACCACCAAAGACCCTCTCCACATCCGTCAGGTCAGCCACGAAGAAGGGCTACAGGTATACGCCTGCTCCGGCACACCCGTCGACTGCGTCAAGATGGCCCTCAACCTCTTCCCCGAACGCAAGCCAGACCTCGTCGTCGGCGGCATCAACCACGGCGACAACTCCTCCGTCAACGCCCACTACTCCGGCACCATGGGAGTAGCCATCGAAGGAGCACTCCAAGGCTATCCCGCCATCGCCTTCTCCCTCTGCGACCATAGCCCCAACGCCGACTTCACCCCCCTGAAGCCTTACCTCGCCGACCTCTGCCTTAAAGCCCTCAGCCTACACCTCCCGCCATTCACCTGCCTCAACGTCAACTTCCCCAAAGCCCCTGCCTTCGAGGGCATACGCATATGCCGCATGGCCCACAGCCGGTGGATCAAAGAGGTAGAGCACAGACAGCACCCCTGGGGAGGCAACTACTACTGGCTCGTAGGCGAAAACCTCGAGCTCGAACCCGAGGCAGAAGACACCGACCGATGGGCGCTCGCACACAACTACGTGGCCATCACCCCCACCAGCCTCGACGTCACAGACTACCGCCTCATAGAGAGCCTACGCCCACAATTCGCATAGCCCGGACGCCGACCCACAACCATCCCCACAAGCCCACAAGCCCATGAAATACTTCCTCATCGCCGGCGAAGCCAGCGGCGACCTACACGCCGCCCACCTCATGAAAGCCCTGCGCCGCGCCGACGACCACGCACAGTTCCGCTACTACGGAGGCGACGAAATGGCGTCACAGGGAGGCAAACTGCTCTGCCACTACCGCAACCTCGCCTACATGGGCTTCATACCCGTCATGCTCCACCTGCCACAAATCCTAAAAGGCATGGCCCGCTGCAAAAGACACATCAGGGAGTGGAAACCCGACGCCGTCATCCTCGTCGACTACCCGGGCTTCAACCTCGACATCGCCCAATACGTCAAGGCACAAGCCCTATGCCCCGTCTTCTACTACATCTCCCCCAAGATATGGGCATGGAAGGAGCACCGCATCCACCACATCCGAGCCAACGTCGACCGCCTCTTCTCCATCCTCCCCTTCGAAGTAGACTTCTTCGAGAAGAAGCACCACTACCCCATCTCCTACGTAGGCAACCCCACCGTCGACGAAGTGAGCCTCTACCTCAGCCGCCACGACAAGCCCCGGGCCGCCACTCCCACCATCGCCCTGCTCCCGGGATCACGGCAGCAAGAAATCAAAGACAACCTCCTGCGCATGCTCCGCGCAGCCGCACCCTACACCGACCACTACCGCCTCGTCATAGCCGCCGCACCGGCCATTGACCTCGACGTGTACCACCGCCTCATAGCCCGCGCCCACATCGACGCCTCGCGTGTAGACATAGTCAAAGGCCAAACCTACCACATACTCCACAGCGCCACCGCAGCCCTCGTCACCAGCGGCACAGCTACATTAGAGACCGCCCTCTTCCGAGTGCCACAGGTCGTGTGCTACTACATAGCCTGCGGAAAGCTCGTCGCCTGGCTGCGCCGCCACCTGCTCAAAGTGCCCTACATCTCGCTCGTCAACCTCGTGCTCGGCCGCGAGGCAGTCAGAGAACTCGTGGCCAACGACATGACCCCCGTCAAGGTCGAAGCCGCCCTCCGGCGCATACTGCCCGGAGGCGAAGACCGACAACGACAGCTCGCCGACTACGAAGAGATGGCCCGACGCCTCGGAACACCCGGAGCACCGGAGCGCGCCGCCCGCGAAATGGTCGACATACTGCGCCGGCCACACAGCTAACCCTCCCCCCGGCACACCGCCCCGGCCCACAGCCGGGAAAGACCCATCGCAAAGCCTCCCACAGCCACTGCAACGCTCCCCCCACCTCCGGAAGCATTGCAGTTTTTTTCTACATGTACATCCCGTTCGAACTACATGTACATCCAGTTTTTTCTACATGTACATCCCGTTAAAACTACATGTA
>CAMAMB010000061.1 GCA_945836755.1 uncultured Bacteroidales bacterium | reverse complement strand
AGTTTTTCCTACATGTACATCCAGTTTTTCCTACATGTACATCCAGTTTTTCCTACATGTACATCTAGTTTTTTCTACATGTACATCTAGTTTTTCCTACATGTACATTCCGTTAAAACTACATGTACTTCTAAGTTTTTCTATATGTACATCCGGGTACGCCGCCAACGCTGCCGGCCCCTGCCGCAATGCCCGGCGCAGATAGTCTGAGGCAGGCAGTTCAGCCCGTCACGGCCCGCCCCCCGGAGAGGCCGTCGCATTTCGCGTCTGCGCCCATGGCTTTGAAGGCGGCGCGCCATGCAGTTTAGGCGAAAAATAGTTATCTTTGCCCACCCGATATGCCCCACGGCCGCGCCCCGTCCACGACCACCACACCGAGGCACATCTCACTCAACAATCCCCATGGAACAGTACATCGTATCGGCCCGAAAGTACCGCCCCGGCAGCTTCGACACCGTGGTGGGTCAGAGCGCCCTCACCACAACGCTGAAAAACGCCATCGCGCGCGGAAAGCTGGCCCATGCCTACCTCTTCTGCGGCCCTCGAGGCGTGGGCAAGACCACCTGCGCCCGCATCTTCGCCAAGAACATCAACTGCGAGCACCCCACACCCGCCGGCGAAGCCTGCAACGAGTGTGACAGCTGTCGCGCCTTCAGCGAGCAGCGCTCGTTTAACATCTACGAGTTAGACGCAGCGTCCAACAACTCCGTCGACGACATCCGCCAACTCACCGAGCAGGCCGTCATACCCCCACAGACCGGCCGCTACAAGGTGTTCATCATCGACGAGGTGCACATGCTCACCTCCTCTGCCTTCAACGCCTTCTTGAAAACCCTTGAAGAGCCGCCCGCCCACGCCATCTTCATCCTGGCCACCACGGAGAAGCACAAGATACTGCCCACCATACTGAGCCGCTGCCAGATATTCGACTTCGCCCGCATGACGGTGAGCGACATCGTGAGCCACTTAGAGTATGTGGCTGAGCGCGAAGGGGTCAGCTACGAGCCCGAGGCCCTCCACGTCATTGCCGAGAAGGCCGACGGCGGCATGCGCGATGCCCTCTCCATCTTCGACCAGACCGTGAGCTACTGCGAGGGCAACCTGACCTACGCCAAGGTGACGGAAGACCTCAACGTGCTGGACTACGACGAGTACTTCGCCATGACCGACCTCCTGCTCAAGCCCGACGCCGCCGGCGCCATGCTCCGCTTCGACGCCATCCTCAAGCGAGGCTTCCAGGGCAACTACTTCGTGGGCGGCATGGCCTCGCACGTGCGCAACCTGCTGATGAGCCGCGACGAAGCCACCCTCCCCCTGCTCGAAGTGAGCCAGAGAGTGAGAGACAAATACAAGGAACAGGCTGCCCGCTGCAAGCCACGCTACCTCTACAAGGCCCTCAAACTCTTCAACGACTGCGACCTCAACTATCGACAGTCGCACAACAAACGCCTGCTCGTGGAGCTGACCCTCCTACAGGCCGGACAGGTGATGGGCGACGAAGACGACACCGTGTGTGGGCGTGGCCCTGCAAGACGTCTTAACCCCATCTTCACGGCAGTAGCACCACAGGCCGCCACCGCCACACCGCAGGCCACGCCTGCCCCCTCCACACCGAACCCGACCACAGCGGCAGCCCCCGCAACCGCCACAACGCCCCCGTCCGCCACACCACACCACGCGCCGGCACCACAACCCACAGCCCCGGCAGCCGGCCCACAGCCCGACGGACAGGGAACGACGCGCCCCATGCGCAGCGCACACACCCTCTCAATCAAGGCCCTCTCGGCACGCTACCGACAAGAAGTGGCAGCCACCGCCACAAACCCGGCCCCACAAACCGACGCCGCCCCTCCACAGAACGGCGGCGAAGCTCAGCCGCAAGCCGGCCGCCACAAACCCTTCACGCAAGACAGCCTCGTCTACTACTGGTTCAGATATGCCCAGCAGCTGCCTCGCGAACAGGCCGCCCTCTCCGGCCGCATGAGGGGCATGGAGCCGCAACTGCTGAACGACTGGCAGGTGAAGGTGGTCGTGGAGAACGCCATGGTCGAACAATACATGAGCGACATCCTGCCCTCACTGACATCGTACCTGCGCACCCAGCTCAGCAACGACAGCATACAGCTGCACCTCGAAATAGTGGCCGAGACGGCCGCGCCACGTGCCTTCAGCCGCCAGGAGATATTCCGCGAGTGGCTGCAGAAATCGCCGGCCTTCAGACAACTCACTGATGTCCTTGGACTCGAACTGAGTTGAGCCGCCCCACACGCCACAACCCACACAGATTATTCACCAAGCATCACACACATAACAACCCCTACACACGATGGACCCCAAAACCCACCACTACCTGACCGTAGCCTACGACCTCTATACAGACAACGCACAAGGTGTGCACGAACTCATTGAAAAAGCCCCCGAAGAGCACCCCTTCCAGTTTATCACCGGCTTAGGCGTGGCCCTCGACAGCTTCGAGGCCCGCGTGGCCCCGCTCGCTGAAGGTGAAACCTTCGACTTCGTGCTTGACCAGCAGGACGCCTACGGCCCATACGACCCCTCCTACGTGGTCGAACTGCCCAAAGACACCTTCCGAGTGAACGGACACTTCGACAAGCACACCATCTATGAAGGCGCACGCATCCCTCTTGTCAACGCCGACGGCAACCGCTTCGAGGGGCTCGTCGTAGAAGTGAAGGACGAGGCCGTGGTCATCGACCTCAACGAGCGCCTCGCCGGCAAAAACCTCCACTTCGTGGGCAAGATAGTGACCAAACGCGAAGCCACCGACGCCGAAATCGAAGCCCTGGTCAAGATGATGAGCGGCGAGGGCGGATGTGGCTGCGGATGCGACGACTGCGGCGGTGGCTGCGGCGGACACGGCCACCACGAGGACGGCGGCTGCTGCGGTGGCGGCGAAGGACACGGCCACTGCCATGACCACGGCCACGAACACGGACAGGGTGGCTGCTGCGGCGGCGAAGGACACGGCCACTGCCATGACCACGGCCACGAACACGGGCAGGGCGGCTGCTGCGGTGGCGGTCACTGCCATTAAACGCACAGCCACACCCACGCAACCCCTACCCCACGCAACTGATACCGACATGAACACTCTCGGAACACTCTTCACACTCACCACCTTCGGCGAAAGCCACGGAGCGGCCGTGGGCGGAGTGATTGACGGCATGCCGCCCCTCATAGACGTAGACCTCGACTTCATCCAGAGCGAGCTCAACCGCCGCCGGCCGGGGCAAAGCCTGCTGACCACCCCACGCAAAGAGGCCGACAAGGTGGAGATACTCTCCGGCATCTTTGAAGGGAAAACCACGGGCCAGCCCATAGGCTTCGTGGTGTACAACGAAAACCAGCACTCCGCCGACTACGACAACCTGCGCAGCCTGTTCCGCCCCTCACATGCCGACTACACCTACCAGGCCAAGTACGGCATACGCGACCACCGCGGCGGCGGCCGCAGCTCAGCCCGCGAGACCATCTCGCGAGTGGTGGGCGGCGCCTTTGCCAAGCTCTACCTGCGCACCAAAGGGGTGAGCGTCACGGCCTACACCTCGCAAGTGGGAAACCTGAGCCTGCAGGGGGCATATACCAACTATGACCTCAGCCTCATCGAGCAGAACGACGTGCGCTGCCCCGACCCCGAAATGGCCCGGAAGATGGCCACACTCATCAGCGAGGTGAAAGGCGAGGGCGACACCATCGGGGGCGTCATCAGCTGCGTCATCAAAGGATGCCCGGCCGGTCTGGGCGAACCTTGCTTCGACAAGCTGCACGCACGGCTGGGCGCCGCCATGCTGAGCATCAACGCCGTGAAAGGCTTTGAGTATGGCGAAGGCTTTGCAGGGGTCAGCGCCCGCGGCAGCGAGCAGAACGACCTCTTCGTGCCGCCGGGAGAAGGAGGCACAACCTGCGTGGCCCCGACAGACAAGAAGGCAGACAACGTGCCGCCCATCGCCACCCTCACGAACCACAGCGGCGGCATTCAGGGCGGCCTCAGCAATGGGCAAGACATCTATTTCCGCGTAGCCTTCAAGCCGGTGGCCACCCTGCTGCGTGAGCAGCGTACCGTCAACATGGCGGGTGAAGCCGTCTGCGTCAAGGCCCGCGGACGCCACGACGCCTGCGTGCTGCCACGCGCTGTACCCGTGGTAGAAGCCATGGCAGCCATGGTGCTGGCGGACTGCTTTATGTTTTATAACAGATATAATTGTTAAAAGTCTCCATTCTGCAAGGAAAACTTTGCAATTCTTTTTGTAATCGCTTGCAGCCCCCTACTTTTGCAGTATCCAGTTGTCGTGAGATAACGCCTATAAATAGTTTAGTTAAGTCTAGTTTAGTTTTTGTGTTGGTTAATGGAGGTTATCGCCAGATGCCTCCATTAATTTTTTGTAGCCGTCGCAGCGGCCTCCGCCAGTCGGGCAGGGCCGGGCAGACGCACTTGCGGCCACGCTTACCGCCTCCGAACGGGGAGGAAAGGTAAGCGTGGCCGCAGCAGGATGGGCCGGTGGATGGCAAGATGGCGGTTAGCCGCCGCCGCGATGCAGAACGTCGCCCTCCCGCAGCAGGCAGGGGCTTATGGCAGCAGGCTGTCGACGAGGGCAGAGATAGCCTTGCCGTCGGCACGGCCGGCGAGTTGCTTGGTGGCTACTCCCATGACTTTGCCCTTGTCCTTGCGAGAAGAGGCGTCCACTTCGACGATGATGGCCTTGAGGGCCGCTTCGAGCTCGGCCTGGGTGAGGGGCTTGGGGAGGTATTCCTCAATGACGCTCACCTGTGCCAGTTCTTCGTCTGCCAGGTCTTGCCGTTGCTGTGCCACGTAGAGATCGGCGGCATCACGTCCCTGCTTGGCGAGCTTGGCCAAAATTTTCAAGGCGGCGTCGTCTGAGAGACAGTCGTGGGCGTCGGGGGCAGTCTTTGCCTCGAGAAAATATTTCTTGATGTTGCGCAGTGCCTCGAGGCGTACTTTGTCCTTCGCCTTCATGGCAGCGACGATGTCTTTGCTGACGGTATCAAAAAGTGTCATTTGCTTCTGAGTTAAATGAGATGAAACGTCCGTTTGTCATGTCTACGGGTGTCTCCAACTCCATGGCTACATTGGCATGCGCCTTTGCTTTGATGTCGTTGAGGGCCTCTTTGGTGCGTTTGTAGGTGGGTGTTACTTCGACGGAGGATATGATGTCTTCGTTGTCCAAGTCGTCGAGGCCGAAGAGGAAGAAGCGGGGTCGCTTGCGCATGACGTCCTTTTTATCGACACCGTAGAACTGGTCGCGTCGCTCGCTACGGTCCTCGTTTTCCTCCATCTCGCTCTGTCGACGGGCTTCTTCCTCGGCGTCAAACTTAGCCTTGATGCCGGGCACGTTAGTAATGCCGAAGCCTGTGGCGAGTATGGTAATCTTGACTTGCTTGCCGAGAGAGGGGTCGACGGATAGTCCCCACTTTGTCTCCACGTCGCGGTGGAATTTCGACATGAACTCGTGGATTTCGTTCATCTCTTCCATCATGAGGGTTTCCCCCTCCTTGGCTGCGCAGAAACTAATGGCGAGGAGCACTTTCTTGGAGTTGAAGATGTCGTTGTTGTTGAGCAGTGGCGAGTGGAGTGCGGCCTGTATGGCCTTGCTTACTCGGTTTTCGCCTTCGCCATATCCGCTGGACATGATGGCTACTCCTCCGTCTTTGAGCACGGTGCCCACGTCTCTGAAGTCGAGGTTGATAATGCCGTGCATGGTGATGATTTCTGCGATGCTGCGTGCGGCGACGCTCAGGGTGTTATCGGCCTTTTCGAAGGCCGATAGGACGTTGAGGTCGGGATATATCTCACGGAGGCGCTCATTATTGATGACGAGGAGGGCATCTACGTGCTTGGAGATTTCCTCCACTCCGTCGAGGGCTTGGTCTATTTTCTTGTTTCCTTCAAAGAGGAAGGGTATGGTGACGATGCCTACGGTGAGAATGCCCATGTTCTTGGCTTCGCGTGCAATGACTGGGGCGGCGCCTGTGCCTGTGCCGCCTCCCATGCCAGCGGTGATGAAGACCATCTTGGTGCCGTCGCTGAGCATCTTGCGTATATCTTCGACACTCTCTTCGGCTGCCTCGCGGGCTCTGGCAGGTCGGTTACCGGCACCGAGCCCTTCCTTGCCTAATTGGAGACAGATGGGAACCGGCGAGTCGGCCAGGGCCTTGCTGTCGGTGTTGCATACCACGAAGTTGACGTCGTGTATCCCTTCGCGGTACATGTGGTTGACGGCGTTTCCACCGCCGCCACCTACGCCGATGACCTTGATGATGTGTGGTGAGGTGGATGGCATGCCGAGGTCAATCAGCATATTGGAGTTATCGTTGTTGTCTGGCATAATCAGCTTGTATTATCGGGTTGGTGGAGAGGGTTGCGGGGTGATGTGGGCCGTATGTGGGCTGCATGGGGTTAATCTTCGGAGGTTGTGAGGCTCTCGAAGAAGTGTTTGACCTTACCCCAGCGTTGGTTCCATTGTTTCTTTTTCTCTTCGCGCTCGGCCTGTCGTTTAGCTTCCTCGGCTGCCTTTTGGGCTTCTGCCTCTGCGGCGGCTGCAGCTGCGGCTTCTTGTGCCTCGCGTGCTTCGGCCTCGGCTTTGGCAGCGGCGGCGTTTTCGGCTTCAGCCTGTTGCTTGATGGCGCGTGCTTCTTCCTCTTCGAAGAGGGCAGGGTTCTGCTGTCCGAGCTCGCCTCCGCAGCAGTTGTTCTCGCCTTTGTCGACGAGGGCGAGGGCTGCATTGCAGTCTCCGTCCTTGTTGAATTTGGGGAAGTCGGATGCTCTGAGGCCCATGCGCAGGTTGCGTACGAAGCGTATCTTCTCGAAGCCGGTGCAGCGGGTGAAGGCTTTGTCTACATCCTTCATGAGCGAGGCGCCGCCGGTGACCACGAGGCCTCCGATGAGCTGTGAGCGGTCGTACTTGGAGAGGAAGATTTGGTTGTTGACGTTCTGTATGATTTCCTCCATGCGTGCGTCGACCAGGCCTGCAAACTCGTGGTAGGAGATGGTGCGCCCGTCGCGGAGGGCTATGTCGGGCATTCCCTCGTCGTATTCGGGCTGTGCCGAGCCGTATTTGAGTTTGAGTTCTTCGGCCTCGTCGTCTTCTATCTGAAGTGACATGAGGTCTTTATTGATATTGGCGCTGCCGAGGGGGATGACTGCCAGGTGGCGCAGGAGGTTGTTCTTGAACACTGCGACGGAGGTGGTCTCCGATCCCATATCGACGAAGACGCAGCCGGAACGTTTCTCCGACTCTGAGAGCATGTTGTCGGCGAGGGCGAGTGTAGTGATGGGCATGTCGGCGATGGCGATGCCGGCGTTGCGGAAGCAGGTACGTATCTCTTCCTTGACCGAGGTGCTGGCCACGATATTGAGATAGTGACACTCTACGCTTTCTGAGGGTATGCCCACGGGGTCGGTCTGAAACTGTGTGCCGAGGCGGTACTCCTGTGGTACGGCTTCGAGGATGTCGCGTTCGGCCGAGGCGGAGGCTCGGTTCTCGTCGGCCATGCTGTCAACTATTTCCTGGGTGACTTCAACCCTTGTCTCGAAGTTGCGTATGACGGAATGGCCCACGGTGTGCATGCCCATGCCTCCGATGCCCACGTAGACGCGGCTGATGCTCTTTTGCATTTTCTGCTCGAGCTTGTCCTTCATGTTGATGAGGCATTGGGTCATCTTGTTGATATTGTTGATGCGTCCCTTGCGTATGAAGGAGGTGGAGGGCTCTTGTGCAAAGGCAAGTATCTGGATTGCACCATCAGGCTGCTTGCGCCCGGCAACTGCGGTCACCTTGGAGGAGCCGAGTTCGATAGCTACAATAAAGTTGTCTTCTGTTGCCATGTATTATGTCTTTATATTTTGATTGTCGGGGAGTGAGGTTCGGGGCGCGGCCGTGGTGTTCAGTCTTTGGTCTTGGCTTTCTTGCCCACTATCTGTGCTACGTGCTCGACAGAGATTTCTGCGTACTTGTTCCACCCCACCTTGGGGAGCACTTTCTGATAGAAGGCCATGAGGTTCTGAAACTTGGTGGCGATGCTGTCTGCCTCTCCGAAGTGTATGATATGGCCTCCCACTCTTGTCACCATGTCGATGTGGTGGTTGGGGTGCACGTAAATTTGTTCTATCTGGCTGTCCCAGAACGGGTTGTTGCGTAGGTAGGCGCCTACCTTGAGCAGGGCGGTGCCTGCATAGCGCCGGTCGATGTGTCCGGTGGCCACGACGAGGTCTGAGACGTATCCCTGTGGGGTCATGGTGCGTCCTTTTGAGTCGAGGAAGTAGTCGTCGCCGTTCTCGGCCATGATGCGCAGCAGGGGGAGTCGTTGTTCGATGAGCACGTTGACCACTCCGTTGGGCGACTTGTAGCACTGCACGCTTTCTATGAAGTGGTTTCGGGTGAGCACCTGCTCTATGCGTCGCCCGTCAATCTGCTGCATGGTCCTTCCGAGGGGGTATTCGCCTGAGTGGCGCAAGAGGCGGTCGGCTTCCTCGGGGGTGATGAAGCCTGCGGTGGCGCTGTCGGAGATGACGTAGTTTACCTTTCTGCACACCATGTCGTTCTCTCTTCCTGAGAAGGAAACGAAGGCGAAGATGAGGTAGACGATGACGCCAAAGAGCAGCAGGAGTTTGAGGAGGGTCTTCATTCGTCAGTGCGGGTAGTTGACCGCGGTGTGCGGATGGTTAGTCGCGGGGTGTGGGTCGTAGCTCGCGAGGTGTGGATGGTTAGTCGCAGAGGGCGGATGGTTAGTCGCGGGGTGCGGGTCGTAGCTCGCAAGGTGCGAGTGGCTTCAGGCTTTCTGTTCGAGTATGGCCTTGAGCTGTGGGATGTAGTTGTCGGCGTCGCCGGCCCCGAGCAGCATGACCACGTCGTAGTCTCCCTGTTCGACGATGTGTGGGAGGTCTTCTTTCCTGACCATCTGTTTAGGCATGCCGGGTCTGAGGTTGTCGTAGATGAGTTGGCTGGTCACTCCCTCTATGGGCTGTTCGCGTGCGGGGTATATCTCTGTGAGTATGACCTCGTCGAGCAGTGAGAGGCTGTCTGCGAAGTCTTTGTAGAAGTCTCTCGTGCGGGTGTAGAGGTGTGGCTGGAAGATGCCGGTGATGCGTCGTCCGTCAAACACCTCTCTGACGGAGCGTATGCTCTGTTCGAGTTCGGCGGGGTGGTGTGCGTAGTCGGAGAGGAGTACATGGCGGTCGTTGCGCAGGGCGAAGTCGAAGCGTCTGACCACTCCCCCGAAGCTGAGCATGGCCTGGCGCAGCTCTTGCTCCGTAGCTCCGGCTATCTGGGCCAGGGCGAGGGCGGCTATGCCGTTGTCTATGTTGATGCTGACTGGCACTCCGAGCTCCACGTTGTCTATGCAGCCAAGGGGGGAGATGTAGTCGAAGACGATGCGTCCGCCGCCTATGCGTATGTTCTCGGCGTGGAAGTCTCCCTCGTTGCGTGCATACTCGTAGCGTCTCACTCCGGGCTGCAGGTTGTCCTGCATTTTGAGGTCTTTGTGTATGATGAGGGCGCCGCCGGGCTGTATGAGCTCGGTGTAGTGACGGAAGCTCTCGAGGTAGGCCTCTTCTGTGCCATAGATGTCGAGGTGGTCGGCGTCGGTGGCAGTGATGACGGTGGCGTAGGGCCGCAGGTGATGGAAGGAGCGGTCAAACTCGTCGGCTTCGATGACTACGTAGTCGCTCTCGGGGGCAAGGAGGTAGTTGGTGCCATAGTTTTTGACGATGCCTCCGAGGAAGGCGTTACACCCCACGTGGCTTTCGTGGAGCAGGTGGGCGGTGATGGACGAGGTGGTGGTCTTGCCGTGTGTGCCTGCCACGCAGAGTCCCTTCATCTGGCGGGTGAGCAGGCCGAGCACTTCTGCTCTCTTGTGGAGGTCGAAGCCTTGGCTGCGGAAGTAGGTGAGTTCGCGGTGGTCGGCGGGTATGGCCGGGGTGTAGACCACGAGGGTTTCGTCTTTCTCGCGGCAGGCCTGTGGTATGAGTGAAGGGTCGTCGGTGTAGTGTATGTCGGCGCCCTCTTGTCTGAGCGCTTCGGTGAGTGGTGTGCTGACGCGGTCGTAGCCTGCCACAGTCATTCCCTGGCTGAGGTAGTAGCGTACGAGGGCGCTCATTCCGATGCCGCCGGCACCGACGAAGTATACTGCTTTCATTCGAGGTATGTGCATGTGCCTTATCCTGCGTGGCGGTGTGTGTGTCCGCTGTTGGCGGGGTCGGGCGTGGTAGATGGGTTGCGGGTGGTGGTTGTGCCGTGTGGCGGCGTGGTGTGTGTCAGCCTTTGCGGCTCTCGGCGAGGGCTATGACCACGTCGGCTATGTCGGCTGCTGCGTTGGGCTTGGCCCAGAGGTGTATCTGTCGGCCCATTTCGTGCAGTTTTCCGGCGTCGTTGACGGTGTTGATGGCCAGGGGCAGCAGGGCGCGTTTGGCGTGGGCGTCTGCCACCATGAGGGCGGCGCTTTTCTGCACGAGGGCGAGGGCGTTTTTGGTCTGGTGGTCCTCGGCCACGTTAGGCGAGGGCACGAGTATGACGGGCTTGCCCAGCAGGCAGAACTCTGAGATGCTGCCGGCGCCGGCGCGTGAGATGACGAGGTCGGAGGCTGCGTAGGCTGCGGCCATGTCGGCGATGAAGTCGGTCACTTTGAGGTTGTCGGGGCAGCCTCTGCGCTGCAGCTCGGCGGCTATGTCGTCGCTGTAGTATTTGCCTGTCTGCCAGACAAACTGTATGCTCTTCTGCTGGCGTATGAGGGTGAGGTTTTCGAGCATGCTCTCGTTGATGGTGCGTGCTCCGAGCGAGCCTCCCACGATGAGCACGGTGCGTTTGGAGGGGGCGAGGCCGAAGGTTTTGACGGCTTCTTCGCGGCTGAGTGTCTGTGTGAGCAGGTTTTGTCTCACGGGGTTGCCGGTGAGCAGTATCTTGTCGGCGGGGAAGAAGCGCTCCATGCCTTCGTAGGCCACGCAGATGCGTGCGGCCTTCTTGGCCAGCAG
>CAMAMB010000060.1 GCA_945836755.1 uncultured Bacteroidales bacterium | reverse complement strand
CATCTAGTTTTTCCTACATGTACATCTAGTTTTTCCTGCATGTACATCTAGTTTTCCCTATATGTACATGCCGTTTCCCCTGCGTCTGCACATCGTGCCGCCTGCCATGCCTCGCATGTCCTCTTCGTGCCGGCCGAGAGCCTTGCCCTTATCGCGCCTCACACTATACCTGCACTCCTTGCGGGCTCGCTCTATTTACACTTTCACCGGGTGTGTAGTTAAACGTTCCTAAAATATTTGGAATTGTATTTCAAAACCTCTTACCTTTGCCATGTTCATTTGGCAAAATCATCAAACCCTTAATCAATTTATGCTATGAAGTTCAGCAAATTTTTCCTCCTCCTGGGCGTAGCAGCCACCTGCTTTGCCCCGATTTCTTGTGGTGACGACGATGGCGGTTCGAGCGGTGGCGGTAATCCCGACGCACCCGGTAAGGGCACAGGAAGCAACACCTCCGGTCTGCTCAAGGACGGCAATGTCCTCTTGCAGTCACTCAATGGTAACCGGTTCTTTTATGACGACCTCAATCGCCTGATAACATCTCAATATGGCTACAACGCCATCAATTTTGACTACGAAAACAATAAGCTTACCATGACCGGCGATGAGAACAGGGACTTCAACGTCAGCTTCAACGGCGACGGTTACATTACCAAGATGAATGGTCGCAGTCAGTGGGAGGATAGTGAGGATTATTATGAAATTTCTTCCGTCGTGAACCTGTCTTATGACAGCCAGGGCCACCTGACGAAACTGACGGAGGAAGGCACTTATAAAGAGGTCTATGAGGGTGAGACCGAGAAGTGGAACTACAGACTCTCTGCCTCTTATGAGTGGCAAAGCGGCAAGCTGGTAAAGATTACGCAGACCGGCACAGACGGTGAGAGCGACATGAAATATGTGGCCACCATCAACTATGGCAACACGGCCAACCCCTACAAACAAATTCCCGCCAGCTTCATCGACATTGACCTCTTCAACTGCCAAGCCATCTACGACCCCTATTTTGCCTGCACCGGCCTCTATGGCAAGGGCCCTGACGTGCTACCTTCCAGTCTGGTGTACGAAGGCTCTAATAAAGAACCCGGTTACAAGGAAACAGTAAAGACGGAGTGCACCTATCGTTACACGATGAACAGCAGTAATGGGGCTATTCAGAATGAAGCCTGGACAGTAAAGCATTCCTATTCTGATACTGACGGCTATAATGATTCTTATACCTACGACGACTCCTACAACTACACATACGTAGGCGCCAACTCCTCGGCCGCTGCTCCTGCTCTCGCTCCCCGGAATTATGTGGAGAAGCCTGCAAAGCGCCTGAGCCTGCGTGAGCGCATGATTAAGCGCCACCGTGAGCGCCGCGCCGCCCGCGCGCTCTAAGATTACTGTGACCGATAGACCTCGTCGGCCGACGGGGTTACAAAAAAACGTCTGGCAAAGCCATGCCTCGAGAGGCAGCTTTGTCAGACGTTTGCAGTATGTAGGGTGGGGAAGAAGGCGGTCCGGGGGCGGGCCGACCGGTGGCGTGTGGGGTGCGAGGCTCCAAGGGGTGAGCCTGCGGCTTACGGAGGTGCGCCGATGGCTTCAGGCTTTGTCGGCCAGGTTGTGGCGGTCGCTTTCGATGAGGGCGAGCAGTTTGTCGACGGCCTCGGCCGTGTCGATGTTCTTCTCCACACATTCTTTGCCGCGGTAGAGGCTCACCTTGCCGCGTGCCGCTCCCACGTAGCCGTAGTCGGCGTCGGCCATCTCGCCCGGGCCGTTGACGATGCAGCCCATGATGCCGATCTTCAAGCCTGTGAGATGGGCGGTGGCCGCCTTGATGCGTGCGATGGTGCCCGGCAGGTCGTAGAGGGTGCGTCCGCAGCCCGGGCAGCTTATATACTCTGTCTTGGTGGTGCGTAGGCGGGCCGCCTGGAGTATGGCGAAGGCCGTTTCGTCGGCCACGGCGTGGGTGATGAGCCTATGGCGAGCGTCGCTGTCAGGAGCTTCGTCGGCAGCGGCCTGCGGGGCGGCGGGCGTCAGATTAGCCACCAGCACACCGTCGGTAATGCCGTCGAAGAGGAGAGCGCCGAGGTCGGCAGCGGCACTCAGCTGGAAAATCTCGCGCTCTGTGGCAGGATAAGCGTATTGCTCCATCATGATCACGGGATGGGTGAGGCCTTCGCGCCATAGCTGGTGGACAAAGGCGCGCTGCTCGCCGAGGCGGTTGGCATGGGTGGAGCGTGCGATGAGCACGATGCCGCTGTCGCGCCGGAGCAGGGCCATCACTTCTTCATTAAGCTCCATGTAGCTGAGACATAGGAACTTGGCCTCTGCCTTGCAGCCGGCCACGAAGGGCAGCGTCGGCGAGTGGAACACAGGGTATGTGCCGTCGGCTGCCTGCCATGCGTCGAAGTCGACTAAGTAGCGCGCCCCCTCTATACGGCGGGCGGCGGGCGGCAGGTTGCGTCCCACGTAGACGAAGTCCGGCTTCAGAGCGCCGCAGACGCCGTCGCCGTCTAAGCGTGCACTGACGACGCAGGGCGCGTTGTGTCCGCCGATGCCCGCCACGGCGTGGGTGGGCCGCCGTTGAGGGTCTTCGTAGCAGAAGTCAGGGGCTGCGGTGGCCGGTATCATAGGGTGGCCGGCACGGCGAGTGACATAGCTTGCCAGATGATAGGCCACGGGTATCTCTTCCTTGGGCTCCTCGCTGAGGCTGACGCGCAGGGTGTCGCCTATGCCGTCGGCCAGCAGTGCGCCTATGCCCACGGCGCTTTTGATGCGACCATCCTCGCCTTCACCAGCCTCGGTCACGCCGAGATGAAGCGGGAAGTCCATGCCCTCAGCAGCCATCACGCGGCAGAGCAGACGCACGGAGCGCACCATGACCTGCGTGTTGGAGGCCTTGATAGAGATGACCACGTCGGTGAACTGCTCCCTGACGCAGATGCGAAGGAACTCCATGCAGCTCTCGACGATGCCGGCCGGAGTGTCGCCGTAGCGGCTCATGATGCGGTCGGAGAGCGAGCCGTGGTTGACGCCGATGCGCAGGGCGGTATGGTGGCGGCGGCAGATGTCGAGCAGCACCTTGAAGCGCTGCTCCAAGCGGGCCAGCTCGGCCATGTACTCCTCGTCGGTGTAGTCAACGTGCTGGAATTTGCGGGCAGGGTCGACGTAGTTGCCGGGGTTGATGCGCACTTTCTCTACGATGGTGGCAGCCACGTCGGCCACGGCCGGCTGAAAGTGTACGTCGGCCACGAGGGGCTTGTCGTAGCCTCGGCGTCGGAGCTCGCCGGCTATGGCGCGCAGGTTTTCGGCTTCGCGCATCCCCTGGGTGGTGAGGCGCACGTAGTCGGCACCGGCATCAAAAATCTCCATGCACTGCCGCACGCAGCCTTCGGTGTCGGTGGTCGGCGTGGTGGTCATGCTCTGAAGGCGGAGAGGCTGGTCGCCGCCGAGGGGATATTTGCCCACGTTCACTACATGCGAGGCGCGCGGACAGTAATTAAAGAGGTCCATGTCAGAAGGTGGTAAGCAGGTTGAGCAAGCGTGTTAGCACTTATAGGCATAGGTGTCGCCGAGGGCGGCCAGCTCTTCGTTGGCCTTTACAATCTTTTGGCACAGCCCGTCCTTGTATGCCTGGAGGCGTTGAGCCATCTTGGCATCGCCGAGGGCCAGTATCTGGAGGGCGAGGATGGCCGCGTTGAGGGCGGCATTTACTCCCACGGTGGCCACGGGTATACCGGGAGGCATCTGGTTGATGGAGAAGAGGGCGTCGAGACCGTCGAGCATACCCTTGATAGGCACGCCGATGACAGGCAGTGTAGTTCCGGCGGCCACCACGCCGGGGAGGGCGGCTGCCATGCCGGCTGCGGCGATGATGACCTTGATGCCGCGTCCTTCGGCGTTGCGTGCAAACTCCTCGACCTCGTGCGGAGTGCGGTGTGCCGAGAGTGCGAGCAGTTCAAAAGGTATTTCCATGTCGTTGAGAAAGCGCGCCGCCTTCTCCATGATGGGCAGGTCGCTGGTGCTGCCCATGATGATGCTGATTACAGGGGTCATAGGGTAAAGGTAAAGGCGGGTAGTGCCGCCGGTTATACGAAGAAGTCTGCGTGCAAAGTCTTGGCGTCTGCGTGCAAAGTCTTGGCGTCTGCGGGTTATACGAAGAGGATGCACGCGAAGCCGCAGAGCAGGCCGATGACTACGCCCCAGCCCACCTCTCTGAGGCTGTGCTGGCGCAGGATGAGGCGCGCCGTGCAGGTCATGCCACACAGGATGATGGTGACGCACAGCCAGCCTAAAGGGTTGAACCTAAAGATGAGCGAGAAAGCCATCAAAGCGCCGATGACGCCGCCGCTGGCCGCCGCGTGGGTGCTCACCTTGATGAGGGAGTTGGCTAGCGTGCAGCTTATCTGTATGCTCAGGGCGCCCGCAATGACGCCCAGCGTGAAGCGGGGCATGTGCAGCTGATAGAAGAGGTACAGCAGGGCGGAGTAGCATACGATGCAGAAGATGTAGGGCACGTAGCGGCGTTCACGCTTACCCAGCTGGTGGCGCGTCCAGCCATTGAGCTTGCGGTAGAGATAGATGCCCAAATGAGGCAACGCCACGGTGAAGAGGTATACAATGAGGGTGAGCCACAGCTTCTCGCTCTGAGGCAGCAGGCTGAGGTAGCTGCAGATGAAGAGGGCCACGAAGGCAAACACGGGGAGGTAGAGCGGCGAGTAGGCCATCGACACCACCTGAGCGGTAAGCACGAGCCACGAGCTGAGGTCGTTAGAGCGGAAGGCCGGGCGCGGTCGGTCCGGGGTGGCAGACGGCCGGCTCTCGGGCTCGTCGGGGTCAGTGAAACTGAACTGGCGTGCCTCGTTGCGGAGGTGGTTCATCAGTTGCGACATAAGGGTCGTAGATTATGTGGTATATACAGAAAAGGCCGTTTTCATCGTATGGAACGGCCTTTTATCTTGCGTAGGCGGGCTGTGGGATAGCCCAGGAGGTCGCGGTACTTGGCTACGGTGCGTCGGGCCACGTTGAAGCCGTTTTCCTTGAGCTTGGCCGCCAGTTCTTCGTCGGGCAGAGGGTGGGTGGGGTCTTCTTGAGCGAGCAGGTCGCCCAGTGCCGCCATGACTTTACGCTGCGAGAGTTCTTCTCCCTCGCCGGTGGTGAATTGTGACGAGAAGAAGAAGCGCAGGGGGTAGGTCCCGTAGACGGTTTGCACGTATTTGCTGTTGCTCACCCTGGAGATGGTCGAGATGTCCATGTCTACGCGTTCGGCTATTTCCCTGAGCGTAAGGGGGCGGAGGTATGCCTCGTCGTCGTTGTTGATGAAGAAGTCGCGTTGCACGTCGGCGATGGCTTTCATCACGGTGCTCAGCGTGTGTTTGCGGCGTGCCAGCAGGGTGAGGAAGGTCTGCGCGGCCTCCACCTTCTTCCGGGCGTAAGTGTAGGCGTCTTTCTGTGCTCGGCTGAGCAGCCTTCTGTCTTTGCCGGCGTATTGCTCCACGCTTTCCTTGAAGGCCGGGCTGATGCGAAGCTCCGGCAGGTCGCCGCGGTTGAGGCTGATGTGAATGTCGTCCGTGTCAGTCA
The DNA here is from genome assembly GCA_945836755.1 of uncultured Bacteroidales bacterium. Lineage (GTDB taxonomy): Bacteria > Bacteroidota > Bacteroidia > Bacteroidales > Bacteroidaceae > Alloprevotella. The sequence goes on along the minus strand of CAMAMB010000060.1, from coordinate 6,753 downwards.
CTCTGAGGAAGAAGTCGGGCACGATGGTCGGTGCTTCCACTTCGTTGCTCTCGCTGAGGGCTCTTCCCGGCATGGGGTTGAGGTGGGTCAGTTCGTGGCGCACGTGAGCGAAGTCGTCGTCGCCGAGTTTGAGCTTAGCTTGCAGGCTGTCCCAGCGGCAGGAGGTGAAGTCTTTGAAATATTTGTCCACCACGGTGAGGGCGGCCGCTGTGTAGCGGGTGCGGTGGTCGGGGTCGGTGAGTTGCAGGCGCAGACACTCTTGCAGGTTGCGGGCGCCTATGCCCCTTGGCTCGAAGCGTTGCAGCACTTTCAACACTTCCTCCAGCTCTTCGGCGGTGGTCTCCACCCCGTGGTAGATGGCCATCTCGTCGGCCAGCGTGGCCGGTTCCTTGGTCAGGAAGCCGTTGTGGTCGAGCGAGCCGATGAGGTACTCCATCAGCGTCCTTTGGTGGGCGTTGAGATTGTGTTCTCCCATCTGTTGCTGCAGCTCGTCGTAGAATGAAGTGCTTGCTGCAATGCGTCCCTCGTCGCGGGCATTGCCTTGCTCGGCGCGTTCCTGTAGATAGGCGGGCACGTCGTCGGGGCTTAGATAATCGCCCATTTCATCGCCGCCGGCGCTGTATAGGTCTGTGTTGTCGTCGTAGCTGTCGGCGTCGGTAGCTGCGGCTTCGGCGTAGTCTTCGTCGGGGTTGTCGGAGGGGATGTCGTCGTCGGCGTGGTCTTTGGAAGCGTTGTCGTCGGGGCTACCCGGCTGTCGGTCAAGGCCGGCTGCATTTTCGTCGTCGGCCTCTTCCAAGGCGGCGTTGTCGAGCATCTCGTCGCGCACTTTGTCCACCAGCTCGGTGATGGGAAGCTCCACGAGATTGGCCACAGCTATCTGCATCGTTGACAGCTGCTGCGTCTGGCGGTTCTGTTGGGTGAGTTCGAGCTTTTGGGCCATGGCGTGTTGTTCTTTGGGCAAAGTTACGGCAAAGGCGCGAACTACGGAAGTTTTCTCCTCAAATAAGGCCGGCTTGTCTCCGGCCGCTTCGGCTCCGGGTGTCGTGGTGTGGGGTTGTTCAGGGCTTGTCTCCGGCCGCTTCTTCGTCCTCGGTGCGACAGCCTGGGAAGTGCAGCTCCGTCTTGGCCTTGTCGGGCGGGAAGGCGAAGTAGGTGCAGAGGGCCGACGAGCATATCTGTCCCTCGGCGTTGCGCAGTTCTGCCTCTATGTTGACCAGGTTGCGACGCTGCGAGAGTAGGCGTGCGCGCAGTTCTATGGGTCCTCCGTCTGTGGCCACCGCATGATGGAAGCGCGTCTCCATCTTGACGGTCATGCCGCCGGTCTGCAGCTTTCGCATGACCACCCATCCGCAGATTTCGTCGAGCAGCACGCTCTGTATGCCGCCGTGCAGCGTGTGCAGCCAGCCTTGGTATTCGTCGCGGGGTTGCCAGCGGCTGACGATGTCGTCGCCGTCTTCAAAAAATTCCATCTTGACGCCGAAGGGGTTGCCGGGTGCGCAGCCGAAGCAGTTGTATCCGGGCAGGCTGACGTAGGGGTTGACTATTTTTTTCATGTGTACAGGATGTGTCGTAAGGTTTCTCCGTCGTTGTAGGCCGTCCGTTCAGAAGGGCCAGATAAGGGGCACGATGAGCACGGTGATGACGAGACAGAGTATGTTGAGCGGCAGGCCTATGCGCACGAAGTCGGCGAAGCGGTAGTTGCCCACGCCTTGCACGATGAGGTTGGTCTGATAGCCTATCGGGGTGCTGAAGCTGGCCGAGGCCGCCATGCAGATGGTCACGAAGAAGGGGGTGGGGCTTACGCCCAGGTGCTGTGCGATGGCCAGGCTCAGCGGGAAGGCCAGGGCCGCCGCCGCGTTGTTGGTCATGAGTTCGGTGAAGAGGTTGGTCACGATGAAGACCACTGCCAGCAGCACCTCCGGGCTGTAGCTGTGGCTAAGCCCGACGGCGAAGGAGGCCACGGCGTCGGCCAGCCCTGAGTTTTGCATGGCGCGGCTGATGGCGAAGGCTGAGGCTATGGTCACGAGGATGTCCCAGCTTATAAACTTGGTGTACTTGCGTGCCGGAAACATCTGGAGCCAGGCCATGAGGATGGTCACTACTGCCGCGCAGGTGAACATGTCGACCCGCAGTCCGGGGAAGGCGGCTTTGAAGGCCGGCAGCTCTCCTATGGTGGCTCCCGCTACCATCAGGGCCGGCAGCACTACGGCCAGCACTTTCTTTGTCGGTGAAAGCGTCGATTTTGAAGCCTCTCCGTCCGACACCATGAGGAAGAACGATGAGTCGCCCCAGTTGGTCATGAAGTCGTCGCCGGTGAGCAGCACCAGCGTGTCGCCTTCGCGAAACACTTCGTGGCGCATATCGTGCATGATGAGGGTCTTGCCGCCCCGTTTAAGGGCGATGAGCAGGGCCCCATACTTTTGTTTGAAGTCGAAGTCTATGATGCGGCGGTTGATGGCCGGGAAGCGGGCGCCCAGCACTACTTCCACTCTCTTCATGCCTTGCACTTCGGCGTCGGTCGAGTCGAAGTCGGCCTGTTCGGGTCGTGCCGAGGGCAGGAGCTTGTCGCTGAAGAGCCAGAGGTAGAGCAGGCCGCAAATGGCGATGAATACGCCCACTTTTCCTAATTCGAACATACTGAAGCCCCGGTAGCCTGCGTCGGTCACCAAACCGTCAATCACGAGGTTGGTGCTCGTGCCGATCAGGGTGCAGACGCCGCCCAGGATGGTGGCGTACGACAGGGGGATGAGCAGCTTGGTGGCGGCCACTCCGTGGGCGTCGGCCCAGCGCTTGATGATGGGGGCAAAAATCACCACCACGGGCGTGTTGTTGAGGAAGGCCGAGATGAACGAGACGGTCGGTAGCATGCGCCACTGCACCCTGCGTGTGCTGATGCCTTGGCCGGTGGGCAGCAGGCGGTGCACTAAGCTGCCGAGCAGGCCCGAGCGGCGGATGCCTTCGCTCACGAGGAAGAGCAGGGCCACAGTAATCATACCTTTGTTGCTGAAGCCTTCCAGCATTTCCTTAGGGGTGATGATGCCGCTGCACAGGAATATCACGGCGCCCGAGAGCAGGATAAGGCCGGGGCGCATGCGTTCCTTGATGAGCGAGACCACCAGAAAGGTGAGGACGAGTAGGGCAAAGAGTACTTTCACTGGGTGTGGGTGGCTTGTGAGTGGTGGGAAGGGGCGTGGTCGGGCCGTTGGGCTGTCGCGCTGTGCTGTGCAGTGTCAGCCGAGCCGTGGCCCTTTGACGATGAAGTAGGGGTTGAGCAGGTTTTCCTTGTTGTAGGTCACGGGCCGGCCGTCGTCGGCTCTCACCACGCTGCATCCTGCCGCGGTAGCCACGGCCTGCCCGGCTGCGGTGTCCCATTCCATGGTGGGTGCGAGGCGTGGATAGACGTCGGCCTCGCCTTCGGCCACGAGACAAATCTTCAGCGAGCTGCCTTTGCTCAGGCAGACGGTGGGCCCGAAGCTGTGTTCGAGGCTGTCGATGTAGGCGCGTGTTTCGTCAGAGAGGTGTGAGCGTGAGGCCACTACCCGCAGCGGTCCGCCGGCCTCGGCCCGGGTGGCGGGCAGCGGTGTGGGGCGGCCGGTCCGCAGGGTGCAGGGGTCTACTTCTGCCTTGAAGGCGCCCGCTTCCCCCTCCACAGGGCAGTCTGTCGTGCGTCCCCAGTAGAGCAGGCCGAGGGCGGGGGCATAGATGACGCCGAGTGTCGGCCTGCCCTTGCTTACCAAGGCTATGTTGACGGTGAACTCGCCGTTTTTGCGTATAAACTCTTTCGTCCCGTCCAAGGGGTCGACAATCCAGACCGTGTCGTAGCTGCGTCGTGCGGCGGCTTCGTGTAGACCGCCCTCTTCGCTCACTACGGGGTAGGGCGTGGCGGCGAGGCCGCGGGCTATCACCTCGTGTGAGCGACGGTCGGCGAGCGTCAGTGGCGAGAGGTCGGACTTGGCTTCCACCTGCCAGTGGTCTTCGGGCAGGCGGTAGATGTCCATGATGGCCAGCCCTGCGTCGAGGGCAAGCTGTATAAGGCTTTCGATATGCATAGTCGATGGAGGAGGATGGCGGGCAGAAAACCCAACACAGGGCAAAAGTATACAAATGTTGCTTGCCGTGGGCGCTTCGAGGGCGATAATCGTTGCGATTTAGCAATTTTGAACCATTCTCCTCCCTTTCCGGACCATCGGTACCCCTGTGCCCGCCCTTGGGCCGCATGGTGGGCTGTGGGGCGGGCGAGGGGCTATTTCTTCGATGGAATGGGCTTTTTCTGCCCTTTTCGTCGTAGGCTGTCCGAGGTGGCGGAGGGCGAGGCAGAGGCTTGCTGTGCCTCTTTCCGTCCGCCGGCGTCAGGCGCTGATGCTGTGCGCTATTCGAAGCTGTTGGCCAGCACCCTCAGTATGCGGGGCGAGAAGTAGCGTATGCCGGGCAGGTAGCCGGCCTTCAGCAGTTCGGTCTGCAGTTGTGTGTCGTGGGTGATGTGATAGCGCAGGCGGTCGACCGCCACCTTGGGCGTGTCGTGTGGAAAATAGTAGCAGGCCAGTTCGCGTCGGCTGCAATATCCTTTCGGACAGGTAGAAATGCGGGTTGTAAGGTTCAGTTTCATGGTGAAAAGGTGTTTTTCTGTGCCTGTCCCCTTGCCCGGGGCTCGGCGGTGTTGGTGAGTGAGAGGCAGTGCATGGGCTTGGGGTGGCCCATGCCTGCCGTGAGTGTGAGAGAGGATTTGCGTCTGCCGTCCGTCGGCAGTCTGTCCGTGGCAGCCGCTTTGCCGCAGTCTGCGTGTGTTCAGACCCCGAAGCGACGGCGTATCTCCTCCACGCCCTGCGGCGTGATGTGCATGCCGCTCTCTTGTCGGGCCATGGCAGCCACGAGCCGCGCTACAGCCTCGCTGCGGGGCGTGAGGCGCTCGTCGGGCCGCAGGTGTGCCCTGCCACAGACGGCCATGGTGTAGAGCAGCGTGTGGTTTTCAGAGGGTGGCGCCCAGCGTTGGCAGATGCCTTCGGGCGTGCGGATGTCATACTTTGTCATGTAGGTGCAGATGAGCTTCACGGCGGCGCGGTAGCCGTAGGCGTCGGCGCGGAAACGGCAGAAGCCTTTGACGTTGGGCCGTTTCTCGTCAAGGCCCAGCCATTTGTTGGCAGGCGCGTAGCGTATGTTCAGAGGGTTATGGTTAGCTTGTCCCAAGGAAATGTTTTCAGGCATGATGGTTGGTTGAAGGTTAGTGAGGTTAGTTACTGTGGGCGAACGCCTGTCCGACGTCATGGAGTCACCTCCCTGCGCGTCGGCATGTAGTGGTCTGAGGGTTGATAGTTATTAGAAGTTACTGTGAGGCCGGGCTGTGCACGGTGCCCGTGGTATCGTGTGGCAACCAACGATGGTGCAAAGGTAGGGCGGCCCACTCCCGTTTTTTTGGAGCGCCCGGGAATTTTTGTTTTTTTACGTATTCACCGACGTATACGCCGCTTTCTATCGGCTGCCGACCGGCTCGCCGACGCGCGCGTGATAGTGACGGTGAGGCGGCCTTGCGGTCTTCGGGCTTGGGCCGAAAAAAGATTTGTTGTCGGGGTTAAACCTTTTCATTCGTGGCATATCCAATACACAGAAGGGCACGAAGCAGGCGCCGGAAAGCGTGCCCTCAGCGGAGACTACGGGTTCCGCACTCTCTCATGTATCATCTCAATCTTTACAATCATGAAAAAGTCACTTTTCCTCTTTCTCGTTTTTGCCACCTTCGGTCTCAGCCTCAGCGCCCAGAAGTTGGGCGATGCCGACGCCAGACTCCAGCGCTCGATGCAGCGTGCCGAGCGCATGGCCAATAGTATGAAGCTCAGCGACGCCGATAAGTCGTGGTTCTCTCCCCTCTTCGTGGCCTATCAGGATACCTTGCGCAATCTGCGCAACCTGCAAAAGCCCCACATCGAAAAGAAGGAATGCAAGCTCACCGACGACGAAATGCTCAAGCAGATAGAGCTGGGCTTCGACATCGACGAGAAGCAGGTTCAGATAAAGCGTGCCTACTTCCAGAAGTTTAAGGAGCGTCTCAATGCCAAGCAGCTGAAGCAGGTGTTTCAGCGTGCAGAAGGTTTCAACAAGGCCCGGCACCCTCAGCAGGGTCAGCGTCCCGGCATGGGCGGTCGTGGTGGTGACGGCTTCGGCGGTCCCGGCTTCGGTGGCGGCGACTTCTAACGTCGCGCAGCGTGACGCTGCGTCGTGCAGCCTGCGCGTTGCGCTACCTACACAGGGCTTTTCATACGCAACACATAGATAAAGGATTTGCCTCCCACGTTCGTGTTCCCCGTTCCGGGACCGGCGTGGGAGGCATTTAGTTGGGGCGGAGCGCGACGTGCTCGTGGCTCGTGGCGGGATGTACATGTAGTTTTTCCTGGATGTACATGTAGTTTTAACGGGATGTACATGTGGTTTTTCCTGGATGTACATGTAGTTTTTCCTGGATGTACATGTAGTTTTTCCTGGATGTACATGTAGTTTTTCCTAGATGTACATGTAGTTTTTCCTAGATGTACATGTAGTTTTTCCTGGATGTACATGTAAGGACGTCGAAGTTATATCCTCGCGTTTGGAGGGGGTGCCTGCCCCTACCCGAGAAGTCCGCCCCCCTAACCGGTACGTATTGCGCTACGTCTATACCATATTATATATATGCCTCTTCCGTCCCCGGCTTAGCTGCGCCTCCACGGACTTTGCGTTTTTTGGCCTCAGACCCTTCGCCTTGCACTATCTTTAGAGTAGACA
>CAMAMB010000059.1 GCA_945836755.1 uncultured Bacteroidales bacterium | reverse complement strand
AGACAGGTCCCTTTTTTGTGTTTCTTCGCTCAGACACACTCAAAGAAACAGTATCTTGGCTGCTCACGCCCATTGCGTACATTTGTTGTCGAAATCATCCGTCCGTTGTCTTCCCTAATCCGACTACTCATGAATATCCATCTGAAGAAGAAGGTTGACGCTGCCCTGTTGGTCACCTTCGTGTTGGTCGTGCTTACAGGCATTCTGCTTCATCTCAAGAAGCACGGCATTGTCCTTGAGCCGCGGCCGGTGCTCAAGGTCATACATTACGTTCTCGGCTTCTGCATGTCGGCGCTTGCTGTGGTCCACATCAAGGCTTGCCTGCCGGCATTGCGGGCCTTGGCTGTCCGGCATCGCGTGTTCACCTTTGCCACATGGTTCCTGCTCCTTGCCTGGGTCATGGTCCTGCTTACGGGTGCTGCCAAGCTGCTCGCGCCGGTCAAGATACCTCATCTCGGACTAATCCATTACTGGGTTGGCGTCTTCATGGCCTTAGCCGCTGTGCTCCATCTGCGCACGGCCTTGCCGTGGCTCCTGCAGAAATTCCGTCATCGCTCCGTTCCGCGCCCGTGAGGCCGGCCCCGTTTCGCACAGCCCTTCTTTCCTGTCTGTCAGGTCAGAGGGGCATTTTTATAGGTCGAGCCAGCCGGGTGTAGCCGCCTATATGGTTGGGGATATGTCGCGAGATAAAACTATAGTAAATTCGAGTAATGGTCTGTTCTGTAAGTAGTAACCTTTTGTTTTAATCTGCTTAGTCCACAAAATTGCGAGGCATTGCAGGGTTCTTCCAAGCCACTTTGTTATCTTTGCATTGCTTCCCGTGAATGACATCGCCCCCAATGTCGGGTGGCATTGGGCCGAAAGCAAGGTGGCATTGGGCCGGATACAAGCTGAAATCCGTTCGGATGTCACTCGCGCCAATGCTTCCGGGAATGCCGATAAGCCACGCGCCATTGCCAAGCACCGGCCCGTCGTCAGACACTAACCTGCCTTGTCTTACCATAACCTTCTCCATTCAGTTGCTTATGTCTTCCAACATTGTAGAATACGACCTTCGAGAAATTCCCCACGCTTCTGACCAGCCTGTCAGCGGCTACTATCCCGTGGTGGCCCAGTCCATGACCTTCACCACCGAGGGCATCTGTCGGCATGCCAGCAAAGCCAGCACCCTGACCGATGCCGACATCAAGGGGATGCTCGCCATGCTCCGTGAGGTGCTCATCGAAAAGCTTCGTCAGGGGCAGCGCGTCGATCTGGAGGGGATAGGGACGTTCGCACCCGTCTTGACCAGCGACGAGGCTATTGACGATCCTAACAGCAAGCAGCTTGCGCGTCACCTGCACTTCAGCGGCGTGCAGTTTCGTCCTAAGAAAAAGCTTGTAAGCGCCTTGGCCAGTGTGTCGTTTCACCGTACCAAGACTCCCGGCGTCGTCACCAAGCTGCTCACCGACGCAGAACTCATGGCTCGCCTCCGCAGTTTCCGCGACAAGACGGGGCGCAACCTCTTCTCCCGTAAAGACTTCGAGCTGGCCACGGGTTACTCGCGTGCCCGCAGCGCACAGGCCCTGCCGCGCCTTGTGGCCGAAGGCCTCCTCGACAAGCTCGGCACCAGCCGCTTCCCTTATTACCAGATGACCGACCGCGCTGCAGCCATCTCCGAGCCTTGAAGCCCGGTGTGTGCCCCTTGCGGCTCATCAGACATCAGGTCCTTACAGATTATCAGTATATTGTCGTACACACATGCCCCATAGAATACTCTACATAGTCAACCCCATCTCAGGCACACAGCGTAAGCTGCACATCGCCGAGCAGGCCCTGAGCCTCACTTCGCGTGAAGTCTACAGCGAGGTGGCGTTGCGCGAGACAGCGTATGCCGGCCATGCAGAGCATCTGGCACGTGAAGCCGTCGACGAAGGCTTCGACGTGGTGGTAGCTGTAGGTGGCGACGGCACAGTCAACGAGGTGGGCCGTGCGCTTGTCCATACCGATACGGCCTTAGCCGTACTTCCCTGCGGGTCGGGCAACGGTCTGGCACGCCACATAGGCATGCCCTTGAATGCCAAAGAGGCCATCCGTATCATCAATCAGCATGTAGTCCATACCCTTGACTATGGCGTCATCAATGCCCACCCCTTCTTTTGCACCTGCGGTGTGGGCTTCGATGCCTTCATCTGTGAGCGCTTCGCCCGAGCCGGTAGCCGTGGTCTCAAAACCTATGTGGAAAACACGTTGAGGGCAGGCCTTACCTACTCGCCCCAGACCTATTCCATCGAAATTGATGCCTACGAGCCCCATAAGGCCAACCCTCAGCAGTTACATAACTGCAAGGCATTTCTCATAGCCTGTGCCAATGCCTCGCAGTATGGTAACGACGCCATGATAGCTCCCTTCGCCAGCATGAAAGACGGGCTGATGGACGTCGTGCTCATCACTCCCTTCAAGACTTACGAGGCGCCGCAGGTAGCGCTACAGCTGTTCCAGGGCACACTCATGCACAACAACCACGTGCAGACCTACCGCACACACCGTCTGCATATCACGCGCGAAGGCGAGGGCGTGGCCCACTGCGACGGCGACCCCTTTGTCACCGGCAACGAGCTCGACATACACATAGAGCCCGCAGGCCTGCACGTAGTGGTCAACGCACACAAGAAACGCCGCCATCAGAATAACCTGCTCCACCGCAGCTCTTCATGGCTGCCTCAGCTCATGCGTGAACTGAAGCAGAGCCAAGACCTCCTGCTCCGACAAACGGAGGAGGACATCAAGAAGCTGACCGAGGCGTGGAAAGAGAAGTTCAAGAACGGAGGATGACACCCACAGCCGTAGCCATCGGCCGCCCGAGCCCATCTGCGAGCGAGGCAGCCGCCTTACGGACCACGGCCTTCGCCGGTGCGTCACCCAAAGAATGATACCCATGAACAGATATTTGCTCCTCCTGCTGCTCCTGATAGCCCTTCCGTTGCTCTATCATTATGGGCCGGTCAGGGCCACCGCTCCTGAGACCGAGGCCGACAGTCCGGGCGCCGCGGAGACTGAAGCCCGGGCGTCGCTGCCGCCTTACGATCTCACTGACGTGCGCTATACCCAGGCCGACTCGGCCCGCGTGGTACAGTTGCTCGGCCTGCCGCATAGCCCGACCCCACAGCAGGACGTGCTCATGCTGGCCCGCCGGTTTCTCGGTGTGCCCTATGTGGGTGGAACGCTCGAAAAAGGCGGCCCGGGTGAAGACAGCCTCGTGGTCAACCTTCACCAACTCGACTGTACCACCCTCGTGGAGACCGTCATCGCCTTGGCCATCACGCGCCATGCCGGCGAGAAAGATTTCGGCAGCTACTGCCGCCACCTTGAGAGTGTGCGCTATCGGGAGGGTAGGAGAGAGGGCTACCTGAGTCGCCTGCATTACTTCACCTGGTGGGTACACGACCACATGGCACGCCGGCAGCTCGTCGAGACCTCCCGCTCCAAACATTCGACAGCGCCTCTTGTAGTCAACAACTACTATATGAGCCGCTTCCCCGACAAGTATCCGTCGCTCGCAGGCAGGCCCACCCGCATTGACTCCGTAGCCCGGCTGGAGCGCGCTGAGAATGGGCCCGACGGCCACTATCTGCCCCAATCCTCCACCCTGCTTCCCCGCGCTGAGCTATCGGGCATTGACGACGGCGACATTGTGGCCATCGTGACCAAGAAGGCCGGGCTCGACTACTCCCACATAGGATTCGCCGTCTGGGGCAAAGACGGCCATCTCCATCTGCTCAACGCCTCCAGCCTGCACCACAAGGTGGTGGAGGAACCCAAGACCCTCTTCCGATACTTGCAGGAACATCCTTCGTCCATAGGAATCCGCACCTGGCGATGGCAGTTTGCAGAAACCCGCAGCGTGGAGAGCCACCGCTGAACCGCCTTTGACGTCCCCAATGATAGGGCTGCGGCTTAGGCAATGGCACTATATCCTGTCCGGAACCCCTCGGATGGTACTATTTTTAGACGTAGAGTTTCCCATATAGACATACAAGGCTTATCTTTGTGCGCCCGTTACATACAGTATATATCGCCCCACCTTCCATGTACCCACTCCGCCTCCTTCCTTCTCTCCTGACGAAGCCCATGCTGCTGGTCGTCATGCCTTGCCTGCTTCTGCTCAGCAGTTGCGGCAGCATGGAGAAGAGCCTCAAACGCGGCGATGCCGCCTGGGCATTGGGCGAATATGCCGAGGCGGCAGGTCAGTATCGCAAGGCATACCTGCAGTGTCCGGCCAAGGATAAGCCCCGCCGTGGCGCCATCTCCTATAAGATGGGAACAGCCTATAGGCGTTATGGCAATGTGGCCCGTGCCCTTGGCGCCTTCTCCACGGCAGTCCGTTTCCTGCCGGAGGATAGCCTCAGCGCACAGGCCCAGGCTGAGGCCCTCATGCACTCGGGCAGATATGCCGATGCCATCAAGGCGTACACTGCCCTCGTGGAACGCTACCCGGACAGTGCCATCCTGCGTCGTGGCCTGACCGCCGCCTTGCAGGCGGAGCGCACGGTGAAAGCCGGCTCGGCCTATACGGTACGCATGGCCTCAAAGTTTAACGGCTCACGCTCCGACTACGCCCCGGCCTACGTAGGACAGGAAGCCGAGATGCTCTGTTTCACCACCACCCGCCAAAAAGTGAAAGGGGAAGACCTCAGCGGCATCACGGGCATGAAAAACGGCGACATCTATCTCGTGAAAAAGAACGAGCAGGGACAGTGGGAGGCACCCGCTGCCGTGGAAGGTGAGCTCAACTCCAACGACGACGAAGGTACACCCTCATTTACGCCCGACGGCAAGGAGATGTATCTCACGGTGTGTAGGACCGACCCCGAGTATCCGCGCATGGCAGAGATCTGGAAGTCGGTGCGCAGCGATGCCTCATGGTCGAAGCCCCAACCGGTGACGGTGACAGCCGATACCCTCTCGTCGTATGCCCATCCGGCAGTGTCGCCCGACCAACGCTGGCTCTACTTCACCTCAGACATGCCGGGGGGCTATGGCGGCCTTGACCTCTGGCGCATGCCATTGGACGCCAAGCACGGAGGTGGCGCGGTGGAAAACCTCGGGCCTGACATCAACACAGAAGGCGACGAGTGTTTCCCGGCCTTCAGACCGGATGGAGAACTCTACTTCGCGGCTTCAGGAAGGGCCGACTGCCTGGGCGGGCTTGACTTGTACCGGGCACGCCATGACAGTGTGGCCGACCGGTGGACGGTGGAGCACCTGCCAGCCCCCATGAACAGCTTCGGCGATGACTTCGGCATCACCTTCGAAGGCTTGCACAACCGCGGCTACTTCAGCTCCAACCGCTCCACAGGCGGACGCGGCTGGGACAAACTCTTTGAATTTTCATATCCCGAGGTCCTGCAGACCGTGAAAGGCTGGGTCTACGAGCAGGACGGCTATGAGCTTCCGGAGGCAGTGGTCTACATGATAGGCGATGACGGCACGAATGAAAAAGTCAGCGTGTTGAGCGACGGCTCATTCGAGAAGCCTCTCAAAGCCGGCGTTCGGTATCTCTTCCTTGCCACAGCGCCCACCCATCTCAACGTTAGCGCCGAACTGAGAGCCGACACCGTAGAGGTGGAGAAGCAGCACGTGGTCAATTTCCCCCTCCCGCCCATACGTATCCCCGTGCTCGTGCGCAATGTGTTCTATGAATTTGACAAGGCAGAGCTCACCGACAACTCGCGCGAGGCGCTTGACCGCCTGACAAACATGCTCAATGAAAATCCCAATATCACCATCGAATTGTCAGCCCACTGCGACTATCGTGGCAACGACGACTATAACTTGCGGCTCTCACAACGCAGAGCCGAGAGCGTGGTGAACTATCTGACGGAGCATGGCATTGCCCCGGATCGCCTTACCCCTAAAGGCTACGGCGAGGAACGCCCGAAGATAGTCAACAAGAAACTCATTGAGACCTACCCCTTCCTCCATGAAGGCGATACACTGACCCTCGACTACATTCTCAAACTCACGCCGGAACAGCAGGAAGTGTGCAACAGCCTGAACCGGCGCACGGAGTTCCGTGTGTTACGTACAACCTACGGCCTTCTCGACGACAAAGGCAACCTCAAACAGAGTGCCCTCAAGCCCGAGGCCACCGAAGCTACCAAGGCTGACGATGAAGCCCAATGACCGTTCGGTAAGACCCTGCTCCGACGAAAGGTGATGGCGTTACACCATATTATACCATAGAGACATAACCCTCATACACCTTATACCAATCACTAACCCCCTCCACATGATAGTCTACAACTTCCTCATACACTTTGGACGCTACCTGCGACTGATGGGACAGGCCTTCAGCCGACCGGAACGCTGGCGCATGTTCTTCAAACAGTATGTCAAGGAAATGTCTCAGCTCGGCATAGACTCTATAGGTATCGTGCTGCTCATCTCCTTCTTCATCGGCGCCGTGATATGCATTCAGATTAAGCTCAACATCCAGAGCCCGTGGATGCCCCATTGGGTGTCGGGTTACGTGACACGTGAAATCATGCTCCTGGAATTCTCGTCGAGCATCATGTGCCTTATCCTCTCCGGTAAAGTAGGCTCGAACATTGCCTCAGAACTGGGCACCATGCGCACGACACAGCAGATAGATGCGCTTGAAATCATGGGCGTGAACCCGGCGTCCTTCCTCATTCTCCCCAAGATAGTCGGCCTTCTCACCCTCATACCGGCACTTGTGACATTCAGCACCTTCAGTGGCATTATTGGCGCCTACGCTACAGCATACATAGGCCACATCATCACTCCGTCCGACCTCACCGCCGGTTTGCAGCATACCTTCACGCAGTGGTTCTTCTGGATGGGTGTCATCAAGTCCCTCTTCTTTGCCTTCATCATTTCGAGCGTATCCTCATACTATGGCTACACGGTGGAAGGCGGTAGCATCGAAGTAGGCAAGGCCTCTACCAATGCCGTGGTGTCATGCTCCATGCTCATACTATTCTCTGATCTCTTCCTCACGCAGTTACTCTCATGATAGAAATACATAATCTCCACAAGCGCTTCGACGACCGCGAAGTGCTAAAGGGCATCACCTCAAAGTTTGAGAACGGCAAGACCAATCTCATTATTGGACAAAGTGGCTCAGGTAAGACCGTGCTGCTAAAAAACATTGTAGGTCTCTTCACACCTACCGAGGGCGATGTGTTATACGACGGGCGCAGCTTTATGGCCATGACCAAGAAAGAGCGCGCCATGTTGCGTCGAGAGATGGGTATGATATTCCAGAGCGCAGCCCTTTTCGACTCCATGTCGGTGCTGGAGAACGTGATGTTCCCCTTAGATATGTTCTCCGACATGAGCTACAAGGACCGTGTACGCAGGGCCATGTTCTGTCTGGAACGCGTGAACCTGGGTGAAGCTGCGGCCAAATATCCGGGAGAAATATCCGGAGGTATGCAGAAGCGCGTAGCCATAGCACGGGCCATCGCCCTCAATCCACGATACCTCTTTTGCGACGAACCCAATTCGGGCCTCGATCCTAAGACAAGCCTCGTAATTGATGAACTCATACATGGCATCACAGCAGAGTACGGTACGACCACCATCATAAATACCCATGACATGAATTCTGTCATGGGTATAGGCGAGCATATACTATTTATATATGAAGGCTATGCTGAGTGGGAAGGCACGAAGGATGAGGTGGTGAATTCTAATAATGAGAAACTCAACAACTTCATCTTCGCCTCTGACCTGTTCCGCAAGGTGAAAGACGCTCAAATAGGAGGCGAATGACGCACCTACTGCCCAATCTCACGAGACTGATATTCCGCAGGTCTGAGACTGACGTGATATAGTTCCTCGCGTGTACGCTGAGAATAGTAACGGTACTCGAAAACAACACCATGGTCCTTGAGCTCTTTATGATTGACCTCGTTACGTAGTTCCTCCAAGAGAGCTTTGTGCATAAGGTGCCCCTGCTCCTTGATAATGGCTTCATGGAGGCTGTCTAAGGAATACCATAAGGTATAGGTCCTGCTATCGCTATGGTAGCTCGTACTGTCAAGACGCTCCCCGGGGCTCGGTTCAAACGGACAGTGAGTCTGATTGAATGCAGCCACCTCTGCCGCAAGGCGCTGGTCAAAGTTGTCCTTACAACCTGTACATAGCATGCAGATGGTCCCTATACATAGTGCCCGCTTAAAGGAAGATAATAATGTGAGGGATGAGCGAGATGTGTGCTTCATGTCTTTGAGTTTTTATGGGGCGTAGCTCATAATCTCCAACATACTATAAGCCAATTACCCAATGATGTCAAACATTCAGATAGATAGTAAGATAATAGAGGAACGTACAGCTAAGGCCGTGCACCTCTTCAAGAGTGGTTATAACTGTGCTCAGAGTGTCGTGGCCGCATGGGCCGACCTTTATGGGGTTGATACCGACATGGCTCTGCGCATGTCTGCCTCTTTCGGGGGAGGTATTGGCCGTATGCGCCAAACCTGTGGCGCTGCCTGTGGAATGTTCTTGCTCGCCGGCTTGGACTGTGGAACGACAGATGGGAGTGACAACGCAGCCAAGAGCCACAACTATGAGGTGGTGCAGACGCTCGCCGCAAAGTTTAAGGACCTTAATGGGAGCCTTATCTGTGCGGAACTGCTTGGCCTAAACAAGCAAGCTCCCACGCCGCCTCAGGCTGAGCAGCGTACCGCCGCCTACTACAAGAAGCGTCCATGCACTGAGATGGTAGCCACGGCGTCTCGTCTCTTCGGAGAGTATCTGCTGGCAGAGTTGAAAGGGACCGTAACCTGCTGACTATGGGGAAGGCAATGAAGATATTGCTCATGGGGGAGTATAGCAATGTACACTCCACGCTTGCAAAGGCACTGCGCCAACTGGGGCATCACGTGGTGGTGGCCTCAGACGGTGACGGATGGAAGGACTACCCAAGAGACATTGACCTGAAGCGTCAGTCCCTGAACAAATGCTATTCAGTGGGCTATCTCTGGCGGCTTTTGCGGCTGCAGAAACAATTTCGCGGTTTCGATATCGTACAGCTCATCAACCCGGTCTTTCTTCCACTGCGATCAGAACATCTGTCCTTTTTTTACAACCAGCTGCGCAAACATAATAAGAAAATTGTAATGGGCGCCTATGGTATGGATCACTATTATATTAAGGCGTGCCTGGATTTCACCACATTTGCATACAGCGACTTTGCTATTGGCAAGAGTCAGCGCTATTCTCGAGAGAATGAGACCTTCATTCGGGACTGGCTAAATGGCCCTAAAGGGAAGCTCAACCGCCTGGTGGCACAGGATGTGGACGCTATAGTCTCCGGCCTCTACGAGTACCATGCCGCCTATCAAGCACATTGCCCTTGGAGCAACAAAGAGTGTTTTATCCCATTCCCCATTGAACTAACCCCTGTAGATGGGAGCACTGAGGAAGTGAGTGCAGATAGATTGGAGAACTCGACACAGAAATCTTCTATCGATGCTGTCCGTTTCTTAGTGGGGGTGCAACGTAGCCGGGCAGTCTACAAAGGTACGGACATTATGCTTCGTGTGCTACGAAGAGTAGAGGATGAACTGAAAGATATGTGTCAGGTGACTGTTGTAGAGAATGTCCCTTTTGAAAAATATGTTCGACTGATGGGCCATCATGATGTGATAGTTGATCAGCTATATTCTTATACTCCGGCTATGAATGCACTCGAAGCGATGGCACGTGGTTTGGTAGCCGTGACTGGTGGTGAGCCGGTGAGCTATGATTTGTTAGGTGAGCAAGTCTTGCGCCCTATCATCAATGTAGTGCCCACTGATGAGGAGGGCATGTATCAATTGTTCCATAGATTGGTGACAGAGCGACAGACGCTACTGCCCAAGCTCAAAGAGCAGTCTGTGAAGTACATAGCAAGGCATCACGACGCGATAAAAGTGGCCCGTCAGTATGAAACCCTTTACCGCAGTCTGCTCAACTGATATAGTGAGCATTTCCTGATAGTCTCTATTGATATAGAAATAGCTAACCCTGCCCGGTAGGTGTCCGGCGTATACATCCTTGCCTAAAGGGAAAAGTAAGGGGAGATTTGCCTAATCTGTGACAGGATTAGTAGGTCGTTGTCTTCTCTTTCTGGTTAGCACTCAGCATGTCAGCCGCAATTAGTAGGCTCACCAAAGGACTTTTCTCTAAGGCCGCACGGAAGGAGTAGCGCATAGAACTACCGTTCTCTCCCATATCGAACATACCCATGTGCCAACGGATAGCCAACATCTCTTCGGCGGTAAGTTTCATATACCAAGATACAATGAGGCAGGATTTCTCACCATGTCCTAAAGGGAATTCATCCTCAATCTCGTAGCCGGGATAACTGAGCCAACGGTTATTCTCGTCCTTTTTCCACTTTTCCTTCTTGTGATATAATTTCACCTTGCATAAGTCATGGAATAGAGTGGCAATTGCAATGCTCTCTGCCTTCAGGGGTTTACTGAACATGGACTCTCCACTCTCAATGGCCGGGGTTGTGATGTATTGATTGAGGGCCAGTGCTGTTTCAAAGACGTTGATGGTATGTTTGCACAATCCACCTTCCTCATTCAGGTGAAAGGAGGTAGAGCTGGGGGCTTCAAAGAAATCACTCTTCTCAAGGTAAGCTAAGAGGTCCTCTAAGCCATCCCGATGGATGTATTCCCTGCAAAGCTGCAAGTAGTGAGCTTTGTTCTTTTGTAGTTCTTCTGTATTCATTGAGATATCAATTATTTGTGAGTTGGAGTTAATCCCATGCTAAAAGCTTTGTCCATGACAAAGGCCAATGCCGCGTCGTGTTCATTAGGTATCTTGCCATCAAGTATGGCATCTTTCAGAGCCGTTTTGATGGTACCAATCTCAGGGCATGGCGGAAGGTTGAAGAGCTCCATAATTTCATTACCGGTAACCGGTGGCTGGAAGTTACGGATACGATCTTTTTCCTCAATCTCAATGAGTTTCTGGCGCACTATCTTGAAATTCTGGAGGAAGCTCTTCTTGCGCTGCTCGTTCTTACTTGTTATGTCAGCCTCACAGAGAGTCATGAGGTCGTCTATATCGTCGCCAGCCTCAAATAATAGTCGTCTGACGGCGCTGTCGGTGACCTCGTCGTCTGCGATGGCGATTGGTCTCATGTGAAGATCAACCATTTTCGTCACATAGTGCAGTCGTTCATCAAGAGGTAGTTTTAGACGTCGGAAGAGAGGTTTCACCATGCGTGCTCCTAAATAATTGTGATTGTGAAAGGTCCATCCAACACCTTGCTCCCAACGCTTGCTCTGTGGTTTGCCGATATCGTGAAGCAATGCTCCCCAACGCAAGTAAAGATTATCGCTCTGCGAAGCCACGGTATCCACGACTTCCAGTGTATGATAGAAATTGTTTTTGTGGGAACGGCCTTGCCTTGTTTCAACGCAGTCAAGTTTAGCGACTTCAGGCAGGATAAGTTCCAAGAGGCCACATCGATGTAATTCCATCAAGCCATACGAAGGCCTATCGCACTGCATAATCTTGTTGAGTTCTACGATAATGCGTTCTGCACTGACGATGCGGATGCGTTCTCGGTTTCGTTCCAAAGCTTGGAAGGTCTCTTCTTCAATCTGAAACTTAAGCTGAGCTGCAAATCTCACGCAGCGCATCATGCGTAGTGGGTCGTCGCTAAAAGTAATATCTGGGTCAAGAGGGGTTGCGATGATGCCATCTTCGAGGTCGAGAAGACCATTGAAAGGGTCAACTAACTCGCCAAGTCGCTTCTTGTTGAGAGAAATAGCCAGGGCGTTAATGGTGAAGTCTCGGCGTCTCTGATCATCGTCAATGGTACCATCTTCCACGTGTGGCTTCCGTGAGTCTCTATCATAGCTTTCTCGGCGAGCCCCAACGAACTCATACTCTTGCCCTCTAAACTTAACTTGTGCTGTACCGAAACGACGAAACACATGTACCTGTACCTTCCTCCCAAGTCGCTTAGCAAAAGCCTCGGCTGTATCGATACCGCTTCCCACTACTACTACGTCAATGTCATTTGTCGGACGCTGAAGAATGAGGTCGCGTACATAACCGCCTACCAGATAGGCTTCTACTCCAAGTTCGTCACACGTTTCAGTAAGAAGGGGAAAGGTTTCCCTTTCGAGTATTTTAATAATGTCTTTACGTTGGGGAATTATCATCAAGAATAGCTTATTGAAGGTGTCACCGGTATTTGTTGGTGGGAGAGTGTGGATACAAATAGAAAGGGGTATTGCTATGTGGCAATACCCCCTCAGTAGTTGTGACTCGTATAGGATTCAAACCTATAACCTTCTGATCCGTAGTCAGATGCTCTATTCAGTTGAGCTAACGAGCCAATGTTGATTAGATGTTTGCCGCTGCCGCATCGCTGAAGCTTTGGCCAAGTGTGACTCGTATAGGATTCAAACCTATAACCTTCTGATCCGTAGTCAGATGCTCT
>CAMAMB010000058.1 GCA_945836755.1 uncultured Bacteroidales bacterium | reverse complement strand
AGGAAAAACTACATGTACATCCAGGAAAAACTACATGTACATCCAGGAAAAACTAAATGTACATCCAGGAAAAACTACATGTACATCCAGGAAAAACTACATGTACATCTAGGAAAAACTACATGTACATCTAGAAAAAACTACATGTACATCCCGTTTTTTCTACATGTACATGGACGATGTCTGGCGCAGCACCTAAGAAATTCTCCGTCCGCTCCCCCGGAGGGGACATGTGCATGCCCCTCACCTTATGAAAAGCGGGGCTCAAGGGGAAGTGAGGACAAAATAATTGGGGTCAGACGACCGGCTTCTTGAATGTTGCAGTAATTTTGCCCCGTTATATCAGGTTGCTGTCATGAAGTTGCTCACCGAGGTGGCCCAGCCCGGGCCCTTTGTCACCCTTGAGCCCGAGAGCCACGTGGTGCTTTCGGGGTCCTGTTTTGCCGAACATATAGGTCGTCGGCTGGCCGAGGCTTTGCCCGAAGGCCATGTGTGCGGCTGCCCGCGCGGGGTGCTTTATAACCCGGCCTCGCTGCTGGCCGAGGCAGAGGGCCTGCTGACGGACGGCGACAGCGTCCGACGATGGTTTGAGGGCAGCGAGGGCATGTGGCACGACTGGGACTATGCCTCCGCCTACTCAGCCCCGTCCCGTGCAGCGCTGGCCGCCATGCTGGCCGAACGCGAGGCCGCCGCGAAGGCCGTGTGGCAGAGGGCGGCGCTGTGGGTGGTGACGTTCAGCACAGACCATGCCTACTTCCTGCGTCACGCCGTAGCGGGCGACGTAGATGCCCTTCCGGTGGCCAACTGCCACAAGCAGCCTTCCGCCCTCTTCGAGGAGAGGGTGCTGCCTTACGGGCAGATGGAGCAGCAGTGGGGAGGCCTGTTGGAGCGGCTGCGGCAGACGCGGCCCGGCCTGAAGGTGGTCTTCACGCTGAGCCCTTACCGCTATGCCAAGTACGGCCTCCACGAGAGCCAGCTCTCCAAGGCGCGTCTGCTGCTGCTCATCGACAGCCTTTGTGGGCGTTATGCCGACGTGGCAGCCTATTTCCCCGCCTACGAGATTGTGCATGACGAGCTGCGCGACTACCGCTTCTATGCCCCCGACATGCTCCACCCCTCAGAGCAGGCTGTGGACTACGTGTGGGAGCGGTTCTGCCGGTGGGCCTTCTCGGAGCGGCTGTCGGCCTACGCGCGTGAGAAGGCCGCCATAGTGCGCGACGCGGCCCATAGGATGCTCCACCCCGACAGTCCCGCCGCGCAGGCGTTTCGCTCGGCAGCCCGAGAGCGCCGTCGGGCGTTTGAGACCAAGTGGGGCAGCCTCTGAGCGCCCCGTCCGTGAGGCCCGCCCAACGCGTGGGAGAGGGGGAGCGCAACGCGGCGGCCCAATCTGAGAACCATACATATATATACGATATATAGTCAAACATTTGTTCAATGAACTACAGTATTGAAAACATCGCAGCCCTGGTGGGCGCCCGCTGCTACGGCAGTCGGGCCGTGGCGGTGGAGTGGCTTCTGACCGACAGCCGCTCGCTTGTCTTTCCCGAGACCAGCCTCTTCTTTGCCCTCCGCACCAAGGTGGGCGACGGTCACCGCTACATAGCCGACCTCTATCGTCGCGGCGTGCGCGCCTTTGTGGTGAGCGAGCTGCCCGAGGAGTGGGAGCGCCACTATGGCGAGGCCGCCTTCCTGCTCGTGATGAGTCCGCTGAAGGCCCTGCAGCGCTTTGCGGAGCGCCATCGTGAGGAGTATCAGATACCTGTGATCGGAGTGACGGGGTCGAACGGCAAGACCGTGGTCAAGGAGTGGCTCTACCAGCTGCTCTCGCCCACGCTCCACGTCACCCGTTCGCCCAAGTCGTACAACTCGCAGGTGGGTGTGCCCCTGAGCGTGTGCCTGCTCGGCAGCCACAGCGAGGTGGGCGTGTTTGAAGCCGGCATCTCACAGCCCGGCGAGATGGGCGCCCTTCGTGCCATCATTCAGCCCACCTTGGGCGTGATGACCAACCTCGGGCCCGCCCATCAGGAGAACTTCTCGTCGCTGCGGGAGAAGTGTCACGAGAAACTCAGCCTCTTCAGCGACGCCGAGGCAGTGGTCTACTGCGCCGACGACCCCGTCATAGGCACCGAGCTGGCTGAGGCGGGGCTGCGGGCCAAGCCCCTCGGATGGTCGCGCACCGACCGTCGGGCCTTCCTCTATATCAAGGAGAGCCACGAGACCGCCGGCGGTAGGGCCGTGACCTACGTCTACCGCGGAAGCGAAGCCACCCTGACCATACCCTTCACCGACGAGGCTTCAGCCACCAACTGCATCCACTGCCTGGCCGTGCTGCTCCACATGGGCTTTACGGCCGCCGACATCGCGGCCCGTATGGCCCGGCTCGAGCCGGTGGCCATGCGGCTCGAGGTGATACAAGGCGTGCGCCACTGCACCCTCATCAACGACACCTACAACTCCGACGCCGCGTCGCTGCAGATAGCCCTCGACTTCCTTAACCGCCGGCCCGAGGTGAAGGACAAGCGCAAGGTGCTCATCCTCTCCGACATGCTCCAGACAGGCCTGCCAGCCGCCGAACTGTACGCGCAGGTGGCCGAACAGGTGAACCACCGCGGCATAGACCGCCTCATCGGCGTGGGGCCCGAGATAAGCGCCGCCCACTCGCTCTTCCATCTGCGTAAAGACTTCTTCGCCACAGGGCAAGAGCTGATAGAGAGCGGCCTGCTCGACACGCTCGACAATGTCATTGTGCTCATCAAGGGGTCGCGCCCCTTCGGCTTCGAACAGGTGACCGCCGAGCTGTCGTTTCGGGTGCACGAGACAACGCTCCACGTCAACCTCGACGCCCTGGCTGCCAACCTCAACCATTACCGCTCCTACATGCAGCCCGACACCAAGATAGTGTGCATGGTCAAGGCCTCCGCATACGGGGCCGGCAGCGTGGAGGTGGCCAAGACGCTCCAAGACCGCGGCGTCGACTATCTCGCCGTGGCTGTGGCCGACGAAGGCGTCGACTTGCGACGGGCCGGCATCACCGCGGGCATCATCGTCATGAACCCCGAGCTGACAGCCTTCAAGACCATGTTCGACTACGACCTCGAGCCCGAGGTATACAGCTTCAAGCTGCTCGACGCCCTGATAAAGGCCGCCGGCAAGGAGGGCATTCAAGACTTCCCCGTCCACGTCAAGCTCGACACGGGCATGCACCGCCTCGGGTTCGACCCCCGCCACGACCTGCCCCTGCTGATAGACCGCCTGCGCCATCAGACGGCCGTCATACCACGTTCCGTCTTCTCCCACTTCGTAGGGAGCGACAGCCCCGACTTCGACAGCTTCTCGGCCGCCCAGTTTGAGCTCTTCGACGCCGCGTCACGCAGCCTGCAGGCCGCCTTCCCCCACCGCATCCTGCGCCATATATGCAACAGCGCCGGCATTGAGCGCTTCCCCGAGCGCCATCTCGACATGGTGCGCCTGGGGCTCGGCCTCTACGGCATCGACCCCGTGGACAACCGCTGCCTGCACAATGTGACGACCCTGCGCACCACCATCCTGCAGATACGCTCGTGTGCCAAGGGCGAGAGCGTAGGCTACTCGCGACGCACCGTGCTGGAGCGCGACAGCCGTATCGCCGCCATCCCCATAGGCTACGCCGACGGCCTTAACCGCCACCTCGGCAACCGCCGCGGCCACTGCCTCGTCAACGGCCGGCCAGCCCCCTACGTGGGCAATATCTGCATGGATGTGTGCATGATAGACGTGACCGACATAGACTGCCGCGAAGGCGACAGCGTCGAGATATTTGGCGACATGCTCTCCCCCGTGACCGTGGCCGGCTGGCTCGACACGATACCCTACGAAGTGCTCACGAGCGTGAGTGGCAGGGTGAAGCGCGTGTACTTCCAATAAACGGCCAAGGCTGAGCGTAAGTACTCGGTTTTGGGAAACTTTTTGGTAAATAGAATTTGCCAACCGTCTAAGCATTAGGCGGTTGGCAAAACGTTTGGGAAAACTTTCACCAATTCTCTGTGAAATGTTTTGCCGCTTTTGGGCTTTTGCATAGCTTTGCAGCAAATTTAAATCAACCCTATTCAACTACGCTTTCAGCCTCGCCGTCTTTCCCGTGCGGCTTGCGAGACCGTCCCGCCCCGGCGGGGAAGAAAGTCAGTCGGTGCAGCCTGTGCATGCAAAGGGCCGCCATGGCCGGAAGCCTATTAAAATCCTGTCAAACAAAGTGGAACAGAAAATCTACAGCTACGATGAAGCCTTCAAGGCCTCGCTCGCTTACTTCGCGGGTGATGAGCTGGCCGCCCGAGTGTGGGTGAACAAGTACGCCATGAAGGACTCCTTCGGCCACATCTATGAGTGTTCGCCCGCCGATATGCACCATCGTATCGCCGCAGAGATTGCGCGCATCGAACAGAAGTACCCTAATCCCGTGAGCCATGATGAGGTGTTTGAGCTGCTTGACCATTTCCGCTACATCGTGCCCGCCGGTTCCCCCATGACAGGTATTGGCAACAACTTCCAGATAGCGTCCCTCTCCAACTGCTTCGTCGTGGGCATAGAAGGCGACTCCGACTCCTACGGAGCCATCCTCAAACTCGACGAAGAGCAGGTGCAGCTCATGAAACGCCGCGGCGGCGTAGGGCATGACCTCTCAGGAGTGCGCCCCAAGGGCTCGCCCGTCAAGAACTCGGCCCTCACCTCCACCGGCATAGTCCCCTTCATGGAGCGCTACAGCAACTCTACCCGCGAAGTGGCCCAGGACGGCCGCCGAGGCGCCCTCATGCTCTCCATCAGCATCAAGCACCCCGAGGCAGAGGACTTCGTCGACGCCAAGATGGTGGAAGGTAAAATCACCGGCGCCAATGTCAGCGTCAAGATAGACGACGAGTTTATGCGCTGCGCCATCGAGGGCGAGACCTACCACCAGCAGTTCCCCGTGCAGGGCGACAATCCCTCTGTGACCAAGGACTGCGATGCCGCCGCCCTGTGGAAGAAAATCGTGCACAACGCCTGGAAGAGCGCCGAGCCGGGCGTACTCTTCTGGGATACGATACGCCGAGAGAGCATACCCGACTGCTATGCCGACCTTGGCTTCGAGACCGTCTCCACCAACCCCTGCGGCGAAATTCCACTCTGCCCCTACGACAGCTGCCGCCTGCTCGCCATCAACCTCTACTCTTACGTCAAAAATCCCTTTACCCCGGAGGCTTGCTTCGACTTCGACCTCTTCCGCCGGCACGTCACACTGGCCCAGCGCCTCATGGACGACATCATCGACCTCGAGCAAGAGAAAATCGACGCCATCATAGCCAAGATTGAGAGCGACCCGCAGAGCGACGAAGTCAAGCACACCGAGCTAACCCTATGGCACAAAATCAAGGCAAAGACCGCCAAGGGACGCCGCACGGGTGTAGGCATCACGGCCGAGGGCGACATGATAGCTGCCTTGGGGCTGCGCTACGGCACACAGGAGGCCACCGACATGGCAGTCAAGGTGCAGCAGGCCCTCGCCCTCTCCGCTTACGCCTCGTCGGTCACCATGGCCGAGGAGCGCGGTGCCTTCGAAGTGTACGACGCCCGGCGTGAGGCTGCAAACCCCTTCGTGCAACGTATCAAGGAGGCAGACCCCGCTCTCTATGAGCGCATGGCACGTAGCGGCCGCCGCAACATCGCCTGCCTTACCATAGCCCCCACCGGCACTACCAGCCTCATGACCCAGACCACCAGCGGCATCGAGCCGGTGTTTATGCCCGTCTACAAGCGCCGCCGCAAGGTCAACCCCAACGACCCGGAAGTAAGAGTGGACTATGTCGACGAGACCGGCGACGCTTTTGAAGAGTACATCGTCTATCACCACAAGTTCCTCACCTGGATGCAGGCCAATGGATACGATACCACCAAGAACTACAGCCAGGAGGAAATCGACGACCTCGTAGCCCGCTCACCCTACAATAAGGCCACGGCCAACGACGTGGACTGGCTCATGAAGGTGAAGATGCAGGGCGCTGTCCAGAAGTGGGTCGACCATAGCATCAGCGTAACCGTCAATCTGCCCAACTCCGTCGACGAAGACCTTGTCAACCGTCTCTACGTCGAGGCATGGCGCAGCGGTTGCAAGGGATGCACCATCTATCGCGACGGGTCGCGTTCGGGCGTCCTCGTAAGCACCCAGAAGACAGACAAAAAGACCGAAGCCGCCCCTGCAGTGCCCGTATGTCAGCCCCCCGTGGTGACGGAGCGCCGTCCCGACGTGCTCGACTGCGACGTGGTGCGTTTCCAGAACAACAAAGAGAAGTGGGTGGCCTTCGTGGGCCTTCTCGACGGCCATCCCTACGAAATCTTTACCGGCTTGCAGGATGACGACGAGGGCATTGTGCTTCCCAAGACTGTCACCAAGGGGCGCATCATCAAGACCATCCAGCCCGACGGCACCAAGCGCTACGACTTCCAGTTTGAGAATAAGCGCGGCTACAAGATGACCGTAGAAGGTCTCTCCGAGAAGTTCAACAAGGAGTATTGGAACTATGCCAAGCTCATCTCGGGCGTACTCCGTTACCGCATGCCTATAGAGCACGTCATCAAGTTGGTCAACTCGCTCCAGCTCGAAAGTGAGAACATCAACACGTGGAAGGTGGGCGTGAGCCGTGCCCTCAAGAAGTATGTGCTCGACGGCACCGAGGCCACCGGTCAAAAGTGTCCCAACTGCGGCCATGAGAGCCTCGTCTACCAGGAAGGCTGTCTCATCTGCAAGCACTGCGGCTCGAGCCGCTGCGGATAGTCCTCCGCCATACCATCTATATATATGGAGGGGTGTTGCAAGGTTGGCATCACCCCTTCATCGTATCAAGTCAACTCCCCATGCAGATACATTTGAACAAACTGCGCTTCTACGCCCGCCACGGCGTATGGCCGCAAGAGACGGCAGTGGGCGCGCCCTTTACTGTGTCGCTCACACTCGTTGTCGACGACGATACCTGTGCCGACGCCCTGCTTCACGACCGCCTGGAAGGCACTGTCGACTATGCCCGGGTATATGAAGTGGTGCGGCGTGAGATGGCAGAGCCGTCGCAGCTGATTGAACGTGTGGCCCACCGCCTTGCCACGGCCGTTCTCCGTGAGTTTGTGGTTGTGAGAGAGGTTGGCGTCGAGGTGGCGAAGCTCTCTCCTCCCATTGCAGGCTTCGACGGCGATGGGGTCAGCGTGAGCCTCACCATGCGGCGCCGTCTCTACGTGTTCGACTTCGACGGCACCCTCGCCGACACCCGTGCCGGCATCGTGGCGACCATGCAGGCCACCTTTGCCCACCATGGTCTGCCCCTTCCCCCCCAGGCCCGTATAGTGCCGACCATTGGCCTCCCCTTGACGGCGAGCATCGGTCTGCTGCTGCGTGGGCAAGGCATGGCTGAGAGCGAGGCCGACGTCATGGCCGGGCAGCTGACAGAGACCTACCGCCGTCTGTTTGAAGAGGTAGGGGTCGAGAGGGTGACGCTCTTCGACGGCGTGGCCGGCTGGTTGCAGCGCCTTCACTCCGAAGGCTGCCTCCTGACCATTGCCACCAGTCGCGGCCATCTCTCCACCGACCGGCTCTGCCGTCGCTTAGGCATCCGCTCCCTGATAGGCGACATCGTGGCCTGCGACGACGTCACCCATGCCAAGCCCCACCCTGAAGCAGTGCTCCGGCTCATGCAGCGCTACGGCTGCGAGGCGTCAGACACCATCGTCGTCGGCGACACCACCTTCGACATAGAGATGGGCCGCAGCGCCGGCTGTCGCACCGTCGGCGTCACCTGGGGCAATCACACGGCCGAGCAGCTCAACCGGGCCGCCGCCACTTCCCTCATGACCCCCGCCATGCTGGCGCGGCAGTAGAATGACATCTCCTAAAACCTTCGCTTATGAAAATCCCTTCGTTCTGTACTTCCCCGGGCCGGGCCGGTAGGTTGCGGCGCGTCCTTCTGGCTATGGCTGCCGTGGTTGTGCTGTTGGCTGCCGGTGTGGTAGGTGCTGCGTGGTACCTCATTGATTATGCCCTTTGCCCCACCAACATCTACACCGACCAGCGTCGTGCCTGGGCCGATATGGATGCGCTCTACCCCGGCCTGCAAGCCTGGGGCGACTCGCTGCGCAAGGCCGGCGTGTTGCGTGATACCACTCTCACCGCCCTCGATGGCACTACGCTCCATGCTCTTTATGCACACGCTCCCGTGCCCACCCATCGCACGGCCCTCCTCGTGCATGGGTATGGCAGCTGTGCCGTAGGCATGATGCACCTGGGACGCATGTACCACCGCGATTTCGGCGTCAACATCCTTCTGCCCGACCTTCGCCACTCCGGTCTCTCCGGCGGCGACCACATCCAGATGGGCTGGTTAGACAAGGACGACGTCGAGCTTTGGGCCGACCAGTGCCCCCTGTTGTTCGGCGACAACGCCACGGTAGTGGTGCACGGCGTGTCGATGGGCGCGGCCACCACCGCCATGCTTTCGGGCGACAGCAACCAGCCTCCGTGCATTCAGCTCTATGTCGAGGACTGTGGCTATACGAGCGTCATGGACCAGTTTCGCAAGGAGCTGGCTGAGCAGTTTTCGCTGCCTGCATGGCCTCTGTTGCCCTTGGCTTCCAGGCTTTGCAAGTGGCGTTACGGCTGGAGCTTCGAGGAGGCTTCTGCCGTGCCCGGTGTGCGCAAGAGCCGCGGCCCTATGTTTTTCATTCATGGCACTGCCGACAAGTATGTCTTGCCATGGATGGGCGACAGTCTCTATGCGGCCCATCCCGGCCCCAAGGCTCGCTGGTGGGTGGAGGGCGCTGCCCACGCCAAGTCGTATGCCCACGACCCCGAGCTATATGCCAAGAAGGTCCGCCGCTTCCTCTTGAATGAACATTTTCTGTAAGCCGGATGCGCAGTGAGTGAGGCGCAAGGTTCACTCCCGTAAGCCAAATGCGCAGTGCCAGGGTGTTGTCAGCCTTGGCACTGCGCATTCCTTTTGCGTCAGAGCGTTCTCCCTCTTGCGGTGTAGCTACTTAGGGCGTATGACCTCGGTGGAGAGAATGCGGATGTCCGTGTCGGGGCGGTCGTTGCCGTCGCGCGCCACCCACTGCATGTTGTAGACCACGTCGAGCCCCTCTGTCACTTCGCCGAACACGGTGTACTGACCGTCGAGGTAGGGCATGCCGCCCAGTGTCTTGTACGCCTCGCGTTGGGTGGGCGTCAGCTTGATGCCCTCGGGATGGTGGGCGGGGAAGGCCGCCGCCATCTTGTCGAGATACTCCTGGGCCTTGTCGAGCGAGGCATCATCGTAGATGCGTCCGGTGACTATGTAGAACTGATAGGCCGACGAGGCGCGGTCAGGGTTCTTACTGTCCTCCTCGCGGGCCATGGCCAGGGCGCCGCATTTATGGTAGTGGCGGGGGTAGCGCACCTCGCAGGCCACGGTGTAAGGCTCGTCGGTGTCGCCCACCTTGGCGCCGGGCAGGGCGTGACGGCTCAGCGAGTCGCCCCCTTGCACTACAAACGAGGGCACAACGCGGTGAATGAGCAGGCTGTCGTAGAAGTGGGTCTCGGCCAGGCGTATGAAGTTGTCGCGGTGTAGCGGCGTGTCGTTGTAGAGGGCCACGCGGATGGTGCCCATGGTGGTGTGAATGACCACCTGCGTGCAGCTGTCGTCCACTTGCGAGTAGAGGGGGGCTTCTTCCTCGGCAGGGGTGTCGGCGTTGTCGGTCGTGCTGCTGTTGCCCAGGTCCACCTGAGCCTGAAGGGGAAGGGCGAGGCTCAGAAGCAGGGCGATGAAGAGGGGGCGTAGGGTGTCGATGTGCATGGTGTGGTAAGTCTTTGGTGGATGGGGCTGTGAGGCTGAGGTCCGGCGGCGCGTGGTGTCGTCAGGGCGTTTGCTGCTTAGGTTTCAGTGGTTCGACGTGTGTATATATCAGGGTGCGAGGCCCGAAGTGGTGGCGCAGCTGTTCCTCGATGAGGCTGGTGGTGTGGTGGGCCACGCTGATGGACGTGTCGCCGCTCATGCGGAAGTGCACATCTATGGCGCAGTAGTTTCCGATGCGGCGTGTGCGCAGGTTGTGCGGGTCGGAGGTGCCGGGTTGTTGCAGGATGGTCTCTTCGATGAAGCGTTCTTCCTCAGCCGGCAGCGATTTCTCCAGCAGTTCGTCCACGCTCGGTATGACGAGCTCCACGGCCACCTTGACGATGAGCACACTCACCACGAGGGCGGCCAGCGGGTCGAGCACGCGCCACTCTTCGCCCAGCACGATGGCGCCGCCAATGCCGAGGGCAGTGCCTATGCTGGAGAGTGCGTCGCTCCGATGGTGCCAGGCGTTGGCCACCACCGTAGGCGACTGCAGGGTGCGGCCTCGGCGGAGGGTATACCTGAAGAGCGTCTCCTTGCTCGCGATGGAGACAAGAGCTGCCGCGAGGGCCACCCACCCCGGCCGGCCCAGGGCCTCGCCGTGGAAGAAGCGCCACATCTGGCTCGTGGCGGCGGCCATGATGCCAATGCCCACGCCGAAGAGCATAAGGCCGATGAGGGCGGTGGCAAGGGTCTCATACTTGCCATGACCGAAGTCGTGGTCGGCATCGCATGGCTTGCCCGATAGGCGCACGAAGAAGAGCACCACTACGTCGGTCAGAAAGTCAGAGAGCGAGTGGATGGCGTCGGCCACCATGGCCGAACTGCCACCCATCCAGCCGCACACAAACTTGAAGACTGGCAGCACGCCGTTCACTACGCTGCCCTGGAGCGTCACTCGGTAGATGGCCCGGCGGCGTGCCTCGTCGGCCTCGAGCGCCGGGGCAGTGCTGCGGGTGTCGACGGGTGTCGCTGGGTGGTGCTGGGTGGCCGCTGTCATGGTTGGGTAGGAGTGTGAGAGGTGTCGGTGTCAATGCCCAAGAGGCGCAGCAGCCTGTCCACGCTTTCGGCGAGGGGGCACACGGAGGTGTCGATGGTGAGGGCCGGGTCGGCCGGCGCCTCGAAGGGGGCGGAGATGCCCGTGAAGTGGGTCACCTCGCCGCGGCGTGCCTTGGCGTAGAGCCCCTTGACGTCGCGCTCCTCGCAGACGGCGAGCGGTGTGCTCACGTATATCTCCTTGAAGTCGGCCGGGCCTATGATGTCGCGCGCCAGTGTACGCAGCTCCTCGGTGGGGCTGATAAAGGCGGCCAGGGTGATGATGCCCGTGTCAACGAAGAGGCGCCCCACCTCGGCTATGCGCCGTATATTTTCGCGGCGGTCGGCCTCGCTGAAACCTAAGTTGGAGTTGATGCCTGTGCGTATGTTGTCGCCGTCGAGCACACGGCAGAGCAGGCCGCGGCGGTGCAGCTCACGTTCGAGGGCCAAGCAGATGGTGGTCTTTCCGGAGCCGCTCAGGCCCGTGAACCACAGCATGACGCCGTGCTGGCCCAGCAGTTGTTCCTTGTCGGAGCGTTGCAACATGCGGTCGAACACGGGGTAGATATGAGTTGAAGGTGTGGACATGGAGTGGGGTTGTGGTTGGAGTGATGACAGACGTGTGGTACCTCCGCTTCCCGGCGTGGCTCTGCAGCCGGCCGGTACGAGGCAGAGGCTTGGCGGCTTGGCGCGCGCGTTTACCAGCGTGGTGCCTCACCGTCAATGCGCAGTGTCTTGACGGGCTTGCCGTCGAGGGTGCGCAGGGCCAGTAGGCCGTCGGCGTAGGTGGCAAAGGTGGGTGCGTTGCCGCCTTTGGGGAAGGTGGGCGAGCCGGGGTTGAGAATGATGGGCCGTCGGGTAGCCGGGTCGGCCTCTTCCAGCCGGTGTAGGTGGGTGTGTCCGTAGACGAAGACCTCACAGGCGGGGGCCGGCGGCAGGTGCTGCTCGTTGTAGATGTGGCCGTGGGTCAGGAAGAAGCGCTTGCCCCCTTCCACGAGCAGGGAGTAGGTGCCCTGGGTGGGGAAGTGGAGGAGCATCTGGTCTACCTCGGAGTCGCAGTTGCCGCGCACGGCAACAATCTTGTCGGCCTTCGTGTTGAGCAGGTCGCAGACGGTGGGGGCGTCGAGCCCGTCGGGCAGCCCGTTGCGCGGCCCGTAGTTGAGCAGGTCGCCCAGGAGCACGAGCAGGTCGTAGCCATGGGAGTCGAAATACTGCATCACGGCCTTCAGGGCGGGCACAGAGCCGTGTATGTCTGAGAGAAAGAGTATTTTCATAGTTTGCAGCTGAGGGTGAACGCTGCAAAGGTAGTGCTTTCCTGCCATTTAGTCTCTCTCCGGGCGAGGTCTATAGCTCCACGCAGAGGCCGAAGGCCAGCGAGAGGGTTTTCGAACCATGGATAATCCTTGTTGCCTTTTGCCAAGCCGTTTTCCTGCTTTTCTGAACTATTTACCTATTAGGAGGGTGCAGGCTGGGAAAGCTACACCTGCATGCCCGGTTTCTTAAATGTACATCCGGTTTTTCCTACATGTACATCTAGTTTTTCCTACATGTACATCTAGTTTTTTCTACATGTACATCT
>CAMAMB010000057.1 GCA_945836755.1 uncultured Bacteroidales bacterium | reverse complement strand
TCCCAATAGATGTCACTAAAGATGTCCCAAAAGATGATACAATAAATGATACAAAAGATTGCATAAAAGAACTGTCTGATAGACAGTATCTTATGATGCGATTTATAACCCTCAATGATACAATAACGATAGACGAAATGATACAAAAGATGAAGGTGTCACCAATCACCGTCAAACGTGACCTCGCAGACCTCCAGGCAAAGGGCATTATTGCCCGTGAAGGTGGTCGTAAGAACGGGCGTTGGGTAATTCTAAAGTCAATAGAATGATTTGCTCCACCTCTCTCTTGCCGAAAGATTGCCGAAAGGAAATAAGTGAATATGATACAAGACCTCTTCCCACCCTCAACGAGGGTCAACAGGATAGTTCCCAAGCGGACTTTCATAGACAAGTTAGGAGCTAACGCACGGATGAAAGAACACTTCACCCGTGATGTGGTCAGCATAGAGTGGTTTGCAAAACTGGCACCCTCGGCGCGGAATATGGACTCTCAGTATTTCGCGCCCACCTCGATATGGTATTTGATTGGAGCGGAATTGCGGAGCTTCGCTTCTTTGGCAATGCCGATGAGCTGCTTGATGTTGTACCACTTGCCGCGAAAGAGAGCGGCATAGTAAGGTATGGGATAATAAGTACTATCGACTGTCGGAATACGGCTGACGATGTCGAACTTACGAACCTTTGACTTTTTGGTAAGCCTTTCCTGAAGGTCTTGCCACGGGGCTGACGTGTCGAGCAGGTCTATATCCTTGATGTCGGAGCGCGACGAGATAGCCTTTCGCCAGTTGGCGTAAAGGATTTTTGAGATACGACCGTGCTTGTCAGCCGGGGTGAAGCGACAATAACAGACTTCCTTTCTCAACAGACGGACGATGCGCGAGCCATCCTCGTTGAGGATAAGCACGGACACGGCGAAGCCGAAGTGCTTAAAATCCTGACAGATGCCGAGAAAGTAGGCGGCGAGGTCGTTGTCAAGCAGGAAGTCCTCGACTTGCGATTTGACGGCAGCGGAGGCTTCGGCGACGCAGTATTGCAAGCCGGATCCGTAGCAGACCTCGGCGTTGAAACATTGGCAGGTTGCCAATGTTTCGTTTTTCTCGACGAGCGCGAGCAAGTCGAACGGCATCTGATTGTCGCCACCCCAGGGTATATAAGAGAGCGTATCGTCTACGACGGTAGGCACGATGTCAACGTCCTCTCGGAACACGGAGGAGGAGTTGACGGTAAACGCGGCGCGGGCCTCATAGCCCGGCAACGTCTCAACGGAGTTGTAATTAAGGTCGGAAAAAGATAAGTCCATAACTTGCTGATTTTTCAGCGAAGTTATGGACTATATAAGGTGCGCGAAAAGGCGCTCTATTTTAGTAGGTGTTAGTCAATATTCCAATAGGCACTTGGATCACCTTCAAATATGGTGTCAATATCATCATCAGAATAGCCCATTTCATCTTGCGCATATGACCCCGCGTATCTGCCATATGTTTCTTGTTCGCACCTATCTAAATAAGCATGATAACCATCTTCAACTTCTTCTTGTATTTCTAAATCGAATTCATATTTACGTTCTTGGCATAAATCAAGAAAAGAATCAGTAATCTTATATTCGGGAAATACTTTTTTAATCTGAGAGATTACATCATCCTCAATTAAAATATGAACGCCATCACAGTTGGATAAACACCATTCAAGGTATGATGCATTTATGTCAATAACATCAGATAATGAGAGGCCATTATATTTACCAAAAGTAAATCGGTCTCCAATCGAATTAAATTGACAAAGAGGTTTACTCATTCTTCTATTATAGTTATTTCGTTAGGATTGTAAACCTCATATACAACGGTGCCTGTTTCATTGGAACGGCGACGAACAATCACAACAAATGCATTTCCAATTCCCCTGAGTTTAGATGCGGAAGAGAAGATATATTCCCTCTCTTCAGAAAAATAAACAGGCACGCCATCTATTACACGTATGCTATCAGGGTATTTGTCGTACCCAATCAATCTTGGAGTTTCGCTTGCAAAGGCCTTTTTATATCCCGAAATTTGATATTTGCTTGTAAGATTTAAGAAGCGAGGAACGTATAATAAGTATACAGGATATTTTTCATCGGCAAGGTGAATAGATTCAAATATTGGAGCACGATAGAATTTTCCATTAACTGGGAAAATAATTCTATCTCCAATTATATTAGCCGCGCCAATGGGAGGACATGTTATTGTCTCGTCATATCCAAAGCAAGTATCAAAATCATCATGATATGGGACAAAGCCAAAAATTTCAGCTTTCCCCTCTACGGGTAGTTTAATTCTTGTATTGGATTCAACAGTCTTGCCTTGCTTTAAGGCTTCAAGAATGTTAGACATACAGCACTTATCAATTATTTGTTGGGGTGTATTGATAATTCAATTTGGCAAGTTGTTTGAAGATTTTTTTAATAGCGCTTTGTCTATCATTCTTTTTTGACATAAATCCAGCGCCACTAATCTGCTCATCTTCATATACTTGTTTGCCATTCAAATCTATCAATTCAAGTTTGAAGATGCATTCAGCACTTTGACGGCATCGATATTTAGCGACAAGAGTAATCGCTTTATCATCATCGTTAAGTTGTTGATAGTCCTCCTCAGATAAAAGAATAAATCCCAGTAGTGGGAACTCTTTTTGCATACGCTTCTCAATGTCTTTAGCAGCGTCATCTTGATGCGCTATCATGACATACTTGTATGAATTCAGATTTTGAGCATTTGAGCTTAAAGCTGAAATCATAGTAATTAAGATTGAAAATAGAATTTTTTTCATGTAGTGTAGTTGTTTTTCGCAAAGTTACGCATTTTCTGCGAGGTATCAAAGAAATACCTCGCAATCGTTTACGCGGAAGATGCAGCAGTCGCGTATCTTGCGGCACTCGCCGGAGGAAAGCAGCTTGACGTTGCGCCAGCCGCCGTAGAACGAGTAACGGAGTGAAATGACGTTGCCGAGTTCGAGGATAGAGCCGTCGGATTTCCACACGGAAATATCGACAGGATCGCCGGAGTTGAGCATGGTGCGTGCTGTTGAGATATGGATTGCTTTCGACATCAGGAGTAGACGGGATTATATGGTGAAGTGAAAATGCCGGGCGAGGCCGACAGGCGCACGATCGGGCGGTTGTCGGCATATCGCCAAGTGAACTTGACTTCATTGTTTCGGGAATTAGAGGGTTTGTATTGAGTTTGTCTTGTCTATCATGCAGATGCGGAGCGTGTACGGCTGACCGCCGAAGTTGCTCTGAACCTTGATGAAGTCCTCGCCGTCGCGCCACGAGTAGAAAAGGGCCATTCGCATTGCGTCCGTATCGTTGTCGGCATATAATTTCCATTTGCCCTGTTTTGTTGTGCAGATATATTCGTACATAGCTTTTCGGATTTATGGGTTGGACTTCCGGGGAAAGCAAGAGAGGCTTATGCCTTGGAAACGCCACGCCACCATGGACAAGGCTTACGAGGGCAAGAAGAGCATCGTGGACTATGTCTTCACCGACGGCTATGCCGCCGAGAGCGTGGAGCGCAAGTTTGTGCAGCACCTCGCCACCGCAAAGGTGGTGGTGGTGTATGCCAAACTGCCCAAGGGCTTCCATATCCCCACACCCGTAGGAAACTACTCTCCCGACTGGGCGATAGCCTTTCAGGAGGGCGCGGTGAAGCACGTCTATTTCGTGGCGGAGACCAAGGGCAGCATGTCATCCCTCGACCTGCGCGAGATAGAGCGAGGCAAGATAGCTTGTGCCGAGAAACTCTTCGACCAGCTCTCCACCGCCCATGTCCGCTACGGCAAGGTGGATGGCTTCGAGACCTTGATGCAGTTGGTGAATGCAGAATAAGGATAACGTGTGATGCAAGACCTCATAAAATCACTTATTCTCCTAAATGGAGAGTTGGAGACACTGCAGGTAGCATCCATCAATAGGTTGGTTGCTACTGCCTTTCGTGTCTCATCTGAAGAGCAAGTTGGACAACGACCTGAAAATTCTCTTGTTCGCGAATGGTTACCCTCCGCAGTGGAGCAACGAGACGGTCAGCGGTGTGATGGAACAGGTGGTAAACTACAAGAGCAACCAGACTCCGGCCAAGCCCGGCAAGCCTTCTGCTCCATCTTATCTTCTGCCACAAGAAGAGGGGAAGATCATTCACGAATAGACTGTGCCATGTAGGAGGAACAGGGTGTACATGCAGTAAATCTTAGATGTACATGTAGTAAAACTTAGATGTACATGTAGAAAGAACTGGATGTACATGTAGAAAGAACTGGATGTACATGTAGAAAATCGCGGGACCATTACCGTTGCTCCGGAGCGATAGGGTTCTAAGGGAGAGTAGGGTGGGGGTGGCGTGGTCGATGGCAGGTAGGTGGCGCCGGTGAATGCCTATACGAAGTGGGTATGCTGATCTTACCTACACATCTTACACTAATCTTGCATCCTTCTGTGTATCATCTGGTTACGTGTGTAGGATTTGGGCCGCTCACCTGCCATGAATGTAGCATTTTCGGCGTTCTGCAGCCCCGGCCGGATGCTTGGCCGGCTCGTGCGGAGACGGTAGTGTAAGGTGGAGTGTAAGATGTGGGGGGGGGGGCACGGCATGCGAGTCGGCGGGTGCGCTGCCGCGTCAAGGCTTACGGGGCAGGGCGGGAGGCATGGCAGATGCTACATTCATGGCAGGTGGACGGCTCATATCTTACATACGTAACGCGCTGACACATAGCTTAATGTGGAGGCAGTGTAAGATGTGTGGGCAAAAACGCGAAACCGCTATATAGGGCGGGCGAAAGGCAGGGCTGAAGGCATGGCAGATGCTTCATTCATGGCAGGTGAGCGGCTCATATCTTACATACGTAACGCGCTGATACATAGCTGAATGCGGAGGCAGTGTAAGATGTGTGGGCAAAAACGCGAAACCGCTATATAGGCATGGGCGCGGGGCGCGGCATGAACCCCGGCCCAAGGGCGGCCCGCAGCGCTCTGCTTCAAACGACAAGGAGGGTGCACCCTGATGGTGCACCCTCCTGTGTATGATGTATGCGGGGGAGGCGAGGACCTTAGAGACCGAGGCTCTTGACCACGGCTTCTATCTTCGTGGCGGCCTCAGCTGTGGCTGCGGTGTAGCACTTGGGGCATGCCATCTCGGCCTTCACTTCGATGTAGAACTTAATCTTGGGCTCGGTGCCGGAGGGGCGTACGCTGACCTTGGTGCCGTCGGCCGTGTACCACTGGAGCACGTTGCTGGCTTCGGGGAAGTCAAGCGGCGCTTCGTTGCCGGCAGCGTCGTACTGCTTGAGCACACCGTAGTCCTTGGTGCAGACCACGGGCGAACCTGCAATCTCGGTGGGGCGATGGGTGCGGAAGTTATCCATCATGGCCTTGATTTCGTCGGCTCCGCTCTTGCCGGGCTTCACCACATTGATGGTCTTGTTGACGGCGAGGCCGTACTCCATGTAGATGTCCATGAGCACGTCGTAGAGCGTCTTTCCCTGATCTTTGGCCCAGGCGCATATTTCGGCCAGGAGGGAGCAGGCGGAGACGGCGTCCTTGTCGCGCACGAAGTCTTCTGCCAGGAAGCCGTAGCTCTCTTCGCCACCGCCAATGTACTGGAGCTTGCCTTCGTCGAGGCGTATCTGGCGGGCAATCCACTTGAAGCCGGTGTAGCAGTCGTACATCTTGATGTGGTTCTTCTCGGCGATGGCCTTGATGAGCTCTGTGGTCACGATGGTCTTGACGATGAACTCGTTGCCCTGCATCTTGCCCTGTGCCTTGCGGTTCATGATGATGTAGTAGAGGAAGATCATGCAGGTCTGGTTGCCGTCGACGAGTATCCACTCACCCTTGTCGTTCTTGCAGGCCATGCCCACACGGTCGGCGTCGGGGTCAGAAGCCATGACGATGTCGGCGTCGATGCTCTTGGCCAGGTTGAGGGCCATGGTGAGGGCTTCTCCGTTCTCGGGGTTGGGGCTGACGACGGTGGGGAAGTTGCCGTCCTTGACCATCTGCTCGGGCACGGTGTGTACGCTCTCGAAGCCCCAGCGCTTGAGCGATTGGGGAATGAGCATCATGCCTGTGCCGTGGAGGGGCGTGTAGACTATCTTGAGGTCTTTCTGGCGCTTGATGCACTCGGGGTCAATGCTGAGGCTGTGCACCTTCTCGAGATAGATGTCGTCAATTTCTTTGCCGATTATCTGTATGAGGGCGGGGTTTCCTTCAAACTTGATATCGTTGACGGTGACCTTGTTGACCTCGTCGATGATGCCCTTGTCGTGGGGTGCGAGCACCTGGGCGCCGTCGTCCCAATAGGCCTTGTAGCCGTTGTACTCCTTGGGGTTGTGGCTGGCGGTGAGGATGATGCCGCTCTGGCAGCCGAGGTGACGTATGGCAAACGACATCTCGGGGGTGGGGCGCATGTCGTCGAAGAGGTAGACCTTGATGCCGTTGGCAGAGAAGATGGCCGCGGCTGTCTCGGCGAAGAGACGGGAGTTGTTGCGGCTGTCATGCCCTACCACCACGCTGATTTCGTCGCGGTCGGCAAAGCAGAGGTTGAGGTAGTTGGACAGTCCCTGTGTGGCGGCACCTACGGTGTAGATGTTCATGCGGTTGGTGCCCGGGCCCATGATGCCGCGCAGGCCTCCGGTGCCAAATTCCAAGGAGCGGTAGAAGGAGTCTATGAGTTCTGTCTTGTCGGGGTTCTCGACCATAGCCTTGACGGCCTGCTGTGTGGCGGCGTCGTAAGCGCTATCGGTCATCCATACACGGGCAGCGGCTTCGCACTGCTGGATGAGGGCTTGTTGGTTTTCCATATAACGGGGGTATTAAAGGTGTATCTTCGGGGGTGGGGCAGGCCGTGGGGTAAGGCGGCTGCGCCCCGCTGTTCACGGCTCGAGGGGCAGGACTTCTATCCAGTAGCCGTCAGGGTCGCTGATGAAGTAGAGGCCCATGGCTTCGTTCTCATAACATACGCAGCCCATCTCCTTGTGGAAGGCACGCAGGGCATCGTAGTCGCCGGGCACTCGCAGGCAGATGTGGAACTCACACTCTCCGAGATTGTAGGGCTGTGGATGGTCGCGCAGCCACGTGAGTTCGAGCTTGAAGTCGCTCATCTCATTGTGCAGGTAGATAATCTTGAACGAACCTTCGGGCCCGTCTATCTCGCCGCAGGGGATGAGGCCCAATGCCTGCCGGTAGAAGTCGATGCTGCGTTGCAGGTCGGTGACGTTGATGTTGAAGTGGTCGAATTTGGCTTTGATGTCCATGGGCTTATTGCCTGATTAAACGTTTTCGCGGAAGCAAAGTTAAGAATTTATTGTAAATTCGCCGGCCGCGGCCCCATAATCTCCCTGATTATTGCCAGGCCGCCATTTAAAGGATACCGTGATGAAGAAAAAGCATACAGTGATTTTTGACCTCGACGGCACGCTGCTCGACACGCTGGGCGACCTGTCTGCCAGCGTCAACCATGCGCTGGCGCGCCACGGCCTGCCTCTGCGAAGCAGGCAGGAGGTGCGCAGCTTCTTGGGCAATGGCATTCGCTACCTCATGGAGCGAGCCGTGGGTGAAGGCGTGCCGCCCGCGCGCTTTGAAGAGATATTTACCACCTTCCGCAGCCACTACGTAGACCATTGTATGGATACCACGGCCCCGTATGCCGGCATCATAAGCCTGCTCGAAGAACTGAAGCGGCGAGGGGTGAGGATGGCCATCGTGTCGAACAAGCTGGACCCCGCCGTGCAGCAGCTCAACCGACGCTTCTTCGCCGGCTACATAGGCACGGCGGTGGGCGAGAGTGCCACTGTGCGCCGCAAGCCTAACCCCGACGCGGTGGTGAAAGCCCTGGCAGAGCTCGGAGCTGCCAAGGAAGAGGCCATCTATGTGGGCGACTCGGAAGTGGACCTGGCCACCGCCCGGCGCGCCGGCATAGACTGCGCCCTGTGTCTGTGGGGCTTTCGCGACGAGGGCTTCCTCCGCTCGCTGGAAGGGGCAGACTGCTTCCTGCGTGAGCCGGCCGACTTGCTGCAAGTGTGCGGCATCTAACGGCGGGCTATGCAGATAAACGGTTGCAGGCGATAGGGCTTGGGCTCATAGGTGCGGTCGTGCCACATATAGAAGAAGCGCTCGAGAGATACGGCGTTGAACCCATCCTGCCGATGGTCGCCCGTATCGTAAGGGTCGGCCAGCAGAAGCACATCGTCGCCCGAAAACCCGGGTGTCTGCATGTTGTCGATGCCTACTATGACCACCCAGTGGCCATTCCAATCGCTCCACTCGGCCAGCACGGGCCAGCCCTCGGCGAGCACCCGGGTGAGCCACGTGGCCAGCTCGGCAGGTGAGCCAAAGGTGGGAGGAAGGTTGCCAAGGTCGACCTCGGCGCAGGAAGTGGGGTCGCTGAGCAGGTCATCGCTGCTGTAGGCGGAGCGATAGGCTGAACGGACAATGCGCAGGTCGGGGCGGGAGGCAAGATAGAGGTGGAGGTCGCCGAGGCGGGTGCCAAAGTCAGAGACGAGAATGGCACTACCGGGAGCAGGCGGCCCGGCCTCGGCAACAGAGGTCGGCGTGGAGGAGGGACGGCGGGCAGTCTGGCTCAGAAGGCAGCGGGCCAGAGCCGCCTCGCTGAGTGTGTCGGCCACACCGAGGTAGCGCAGGGCCATCAAGGTGGCCGCCGGGCCGCATGACCATTCGGTGGTCTGCTGCAGAGTGGGGAAGTGAGCGAGCAGGCAGCGCCCGCTGCGGCTGCGTAGGCGATGGTAGTCGAAGTGGCCGTAGTAGGGAGAGCAGCGATGATCCCCCTTTCCCTCATACGCATTGGCCCCTTCGCCCGGCGCCATGTCAGGCAGGACAGCCATGGCGTGTGGATAGTGAGAGGCGCAGCTGCACGACAGCCATAGGGCCGCCAGCGTGGCGCAAAGGGTGAGGAATGGAGTGATCGACCTTGACATAGACAGGATAAAGTAACGGAGGCTCTCTTTGCCTGCCCGGGGAGAGCCGGGGCAAGGAGAGCCTCCGGGGTGAAAGGGTGAGGCGGCTTCTTTAATAGCGCATCCAGCGCAGCATCTCCTTGAGGGTAGGCTTCTTGCCGTACATGAGAATGCCCACACGGTAGATACGGGCACTGCCCCAGATGCTAAGCAGGGCTGTGGCGTAGAGCAGGGCCAGCGAGAGCAGCTCCTCCCAAAGGGGAACGCTGAAGGGAATGCGCACCATCATGACGATGGGCGAGGTGAGGGGAAAGAGCGACGCCCAGAAGGCCAAGGGACCGTTGGTGTTCTCTACACTGCCCATGGCGGCGTAGAGGCCGAAGACCATGATGAGGATGACGGGCATCATAAACTGCGAAGAGTCTTCCTGCTCGTTGACCGAGGCTCCTACTGCCGCGAAGAAGGAGGCGTAGAGCAAGTAACCTCCCACAAAGTAGAGGGCAAAACACAGACCCATCTCCAAGAAGGGAAGGCCGCTGATGGCAGCATATACTTCGTTGCCTCCACTCGAGGCAGCAGCGACGGCCATGTCGACCTGGCCCATTCCACCGCTCATCGCAGCCGTGGAGGCGGAGGTGTCGGCGGAGAGACCGAAGACGGTGTTGGCCACAAACATGATGGCGAAGAGCATGATGCCCCATATCAGCATCTGCATGAAGCCTACAAGGGAGATGCCGATAATCTTGCCCATCATCAGCTGGAAGGGCTTGACCGACGAGACCATCAATTCTACAATGCGGTTAGTCTTCTCCTCCATGACGCTCTGCATGACCATACCGCCGTAGCTCATGACAAACATGTAGATCATGAAAGTAAATATGAAGCCGGCAGCAATGGCTATGTCGGTGTTCGACGACTGAGCATCGCCCTCGGCATTGCGCTTAACCGTGTTGACCTTGACCTCGCTCTGCACGTCTTCAAGTATCTGCTCGATGCCGTTGATGCCGGTGGCGGCCAGCTTGTCGCGCCGCACCTGCTCGTTGAGCACATTCTCTACATACGAGAGCAGCCCTGCCGCCACTTCCTTGTGGGAGAAGATGGTCACTCCGTCGCGTTGGCGGGCGAGGTCGGCGTTGATGGCGATGACGGCCTCCACCTGTGAGGAGTCGGCGTAGTAGGCGGGGTTCTCAGGGTCGGCGATGGGCACGAAACGATAGGTGTGGTCGTCTTTAAATCCGGCGGCGTAGCGTCCTGTGGCGTCGTAGAGGGCCACGGTCTTCTGTGTGTCGTCCTCTATGGTGGCTAACCAGATGGGCACAAATACCAGGGCGGCCAGGATGAAGGGCATCAGGATGGTCAGAATGATAAATGACTTCTTCTTGACGCGCACGGTGAATTCCCGCTGTATGATAAGGAGCATTTTATTCATGGTGGGCTGAAGCGTTTTGGGGGGTTACGACTTGGAGGAATATCTCTTGCATGCTGGGCATCTTCTCACAGATGCTGCGAGGGTCGGTGAGGGCGGCTACACGGGCAAAGAAGTCGGCGTTGGACAGTTGCTCTGCCTTGCGCAGGGTAAAGGTGTGGAGGTTGGCGGTGTGAAGGTGTCCTTCTATGGTGAAGGCCGCATCCTCGGGTGCTTGGAGTGAGCCGTCGGTGGTCACCACCTCGTAGAGGCCGCTTCTGAAGCGGTTTTTCACCTCGCTGACCTTGCCCTCGAGCACCACCTCAGAGTGGTTGATAAGGGCTATCTCGTCGCACACTTCCTCGACCGATGCCATGTTGTGGGTCGAGAAGATGACGGTATGCCCCTTGTCGCGCAGGGCAAGTATCTCCCGCTTCAGCATCTCGGCATTGACGGGGTCGAAGCCCGAGAAGGGCTCGTCGAAGATGAGCAAGGGCGGCTCGTGGAGTACGGTGATGATGAACTGCACCTTCTGCTGCATGCCCTTAGATAGCTCCTCGAGTTTCTTGTTCCACCACGGCATGATGCCAAACTTGTTGAACCAATATTCTATGCGGCGTTTGGCTTCCTGACGGCTAAGCCCCTTGAGCTGGGCGAGGTAGATGGCCTGCTCGCCCACCTTCATCTTCTTATACAGGCCGCGTTCCTCCGGCAGGTAGCCTATCTTCATGACATCGTCGGCCGTGAAGGCGTGGCCGTCGAAGGTCACCTCGCCGCTGTCGGGGGCTGTGATGCGGTTGATGATGCGGATGAGCGTGGTCTTGCCTGCGCCGTTGGGGCCTAACAGACCGAACACTTTGCCGCGGGGCACGTGGATGCTCACATCGTTGAGGGCGGTATGCTGCTCGTAGCGCTTGACAATGTGTTGCGCGGATAGAAAAAAGTCTTGCATAGGTTGTAAGTTGTAGGGATGTTGATGGGGAGAGCTCCCGGCCTCTCCTGCCGGGAGTGGGGTGCTCACGGGCGGCTCTCTCCTTCAATGAAGTTTTCCATGAATAAATTCTCGCCGTCGTACACGGCATATGAGAAGAGGTTTATCCAGTCGCCCAGGATGAGCAGGCGGGTCTCACGACGCAGCATGAGGTCCAGCTCAATGTGGCGATGGCCGAAGATGAAGAAGTTGATGTCGGGATGTGTCTTTAGGTAGTCTTTGGCAAAGACCACGAGGTTCTCCTGCTGCTCGCCTCGGTAGGGGGGCTCTTTGCCATCCTTGCGCTTGAGGCGCGAGCGGCGTGCCCATTCCAGGCCGAAGGCCATGCCCCAGCGGGGATGCAGGGCCGCAAAGAGCCTCTGGCAGAGAGCGTTGTGGAAGATGCTGCGGAGCAGCTTGAAGCTTCGGTCGTCCACTCCGAGACCGTCGCCGTGGGAGAGGAAGAAGGTCTTGTCGCCCAGTTCCACCACTTCGGCTTCGCGGTGGATGGTCATGCCGCATTCTTTCTCGAAGTAGTCGTGTTGCCAGAGGTCGTGGTTGCCGTAGAAGTAGTGCACCTCGACGCCCATGTCGGTCAGCTCGCTCAGCTTGCCCAGCAGTCGGGTGTAGCCTTTGGGCACTACGGTGCGGTACTCATGCCAGAAGTCGAACATGTCGCCCAGCAGGTAGACAGCCGTGGCTTTGTGCTTGATGGAGTCGAGGAAGTTGACTAAACGGCGTTCCTGTGTGCGGCGGTGCTCAATGGCTAAGCTGCCCAGGTGGGCGTCTGAAAGGAAATAGATATTCTTCATAGGGTGGGGCGAATGCTTCGCAGGAGTGGGATGACGTGGATGTCGGTTGGGCGGCCTGGGTCTGTGGCTGCTGTCGGATGTGAATGGACGGGTGCGTGACCGGTGGCGGCAGAGGCCAAGGCCTTGCCTACCCGGTGGGGTCGGTCTACAGGAAGCCCAGCTCGAGCTTGGCCTCTTCACTCATCATGTCCTTGTCCCATTCGGGCTCGAAGACGAGGTTGACCTTGGCTTCGGTCACTCCTTTCACTCCGTCGAGCCGCAGCCGCACGTCTTCCATGATAAAGTCGGCCGCGGGGCAGTTGGGGGCGGTGAGGGTCATGTCCACTTCGAGCTCGCCGTCGTCGTGCAGGTCGATGCGGTAGATGAGTCCGAGGTTATAGATGTCTACGGGTATCTCCGGGTCGTAGACCGTCTTCAGTACTTCGACAATGCGTCCTTCTATTTGCAGTTTCTCTTCAGGTGTCATGGTGTGGGTGATGGGGTGATGGGATGTGTGTATGGTCAGAGGCGTCCCTCGTCGGCATAGCTGTAGTAGCTGGTATCGGTGACTACCAGATGGTCAATCAGTTTGATGTCCATGGTCTGTGCGGCCTTCTTCAGCCGTTGTGTCAGTTCGTCGTCTTGTGGGCTGGGTGTAGCCTTCCCCGAGGGATGGTTGTGGCAGAGTACGATGGCTGTCGCTCCGGCCAGGAGGGCTTCTTTGAGCACAAGGCGTATGTCCACCACTGTGGTGGTCAGGCCGCCTCGGCTGATGAGCTTTGTGCCCACTATGTGGAGGCTGTTGTTCAGGAGTATGACCCTTGCCTCCTCCGTGGTACACGTATCGTAGTCGTGGCGGATGTACTTGTAGATGGCCTCCGAGCTGGTATAGCTTTTGTCCGGCTGCCTGTTGGCCTCGGCCACCCGCCTTCTGCCCAGCTCGCAGGCGGCTTTGATGGTGATGGCCTTGGCCGGCCCCACCCCCTTGTAGTGACACAGCTCTCGTATCGTCATTCTCTCCAAGGCGTCGAGGCGGTTTCCGGTGTCGTAGAGCACCCTCTGCATGAGTTGCACGGCGTTCTCTTCATC
Organism: uncultured Bacteroidales bacterium; assembly: GCA_945836755.1. Classification (GTDB taxonomy): domain Bacteria; phylum Bacteroidota; class Bacteroidia; order Bacteroidales; family Bacteroidaceae; genus Alloprevotella. Next base: position 103 of record CAMAMB010000057.1, on the reverse strand, counting down.
GCTGCCCGAGCCTATGAGTATGGCTAAGAGCTCGGCGTTGCTGAGAGCGGCGGCGCCTGATGCCTCCAGCTTTTCGCGGGGGCGGTCCTGACGGTCGAGGTCG